>CAZZYE010000376.1:0-7250 GCA_964658145.1 uncultured Stigonema sp. | reverse complement strand
CTCGTTCCTCGCTACCGCTGACGCCGGAGTACCGGCTAACGCTTCGCTAACGCTAACGCAGTCCCCTGCGGAGGGTTTCCCTCCTTCAGGGCTGTCTCACCGTTCGCCCCTACTAACTAAAAAATAAGGGTGGGCTACTCTAGGTTTGGGGATTGGGACAAAGCTTCATCGACAACAGATGAAGTATTGTCAGGGTTCTCCTCAAGAAGTTCTAGCTCTTTTTTGAGACAACCTACGACAAACCCTGTATGCAAAAAATGTACTGCATAGATATAGGAGTTTTGCAAATAGGTACCGATACTAACGACGTAGCCGATATCTCCCTTTTGCGCTAAATGTGCCCCAACTTCTTGACCGGGAAAAGTACCATCGTTCTTGAGTAGCTTGCGAACACGGACTTTATCACCGATCTCAAACACAGGTTCTTGGTTTAGCTCTAATTCATCTGATGGCATGGGAGTACCTCTGTTCTTGTACTAAATTCAACAGTTCTTGCGTAGTTAAACTGCGTTTTTTCTGTACCGACTGCTGCCGTACAGCATCTAAAACAGACTGGGTGTCTTGTGAGTTCAGGATGATACCGTGCTGTTGTAGCAAATTAGACACTAAATGCCGACCTGAATGCTTGCCCACAACCAAACGTCGCTCCCACCCTACCTCTTCAGGAGCAAATGGCTCGTAAGTACTGGGATTTTGCAGTACACCGTGAGCATGAATACCTGATTCGTGAGCAAAGGTATTTTCACCCACAATTGCCTTCCAAGGTGGTACATGACAACCTGATGCATCTGCTACAAGTCGGGATAGTTCTAATAAACGACGAGTGTCAATACCCACATTGATTCCGTGGATGTGTTTGAGCGCCATAACAACTTCTTCTAAAGCCGCATTTCCAGCCCTTTCGCCTAACCCGTTTACCGTTGTATTCACCGATAAAGCTCCAGCTTTGATACCAGCAAGGGCATTAGCAGTTGCCAAACCAAAATCATTATGGGTGTGGATTTCGACAGGTATCATTAAAGCCATCACCAGTCCCTTTACTTTTTTGTAAGTAGTCAAAGGGTCGAGAATGCCTACCGTGTCACAGAAGCGAAACCTTGCTGCACCCCATTCTTGGGCATAAAGTGCTACGTCTAGGAGGAAGTTTTCATCTGCTCTTGAAGAATCTTCTCCCCCTACTGCTACCCAAAGACCTTGATCTACGGCAAAGCTAATACTGTCTCTGAGTTGTTGTAAAGTAACCCGCCACTGACCGTGAAATTTAGTAGCGATTTGGATTCCAGAGACGGGAATGGAAATATGTACGCGCTTCAAACCACAAGCCATAGAAGCCTGAATATCTGAGATCACGGCGCGGTTCCAGCCTAGCAATTTAGCTTGCAAACCTGAATCGGAAATTGCTGCGATCGCTCGTGTTTCTTCCTCACCCATCGCCGGAATACCGACTTCTAGCTCCTGAACACCAATAGCGTCGAGAATAGTGGCGATCGCTACTTTCTCTTTTAAGTTGAAGGCAACACCGGCTGCTTGTTCGCCATCACGCAGTGTCGTGTCATTAATTAGGATTTGATTCATCTCAAAAATACCTCTTAGTAAAGTTATGAGTTATGAGTTGTACAGACAATTTGGGATTATTGTAGGCGACTAGTGAGACAGCCCTGTTCGCGTAGCGTCTCCGCTACTGAGAAGGAGGGTTTCACTCCCAATCGGATCTGCGCTCCCGTTGGGCGTCGTATCTCTACATAAGTTAAATCAAAACTCAAAACTTAAAACTTAAAATTACTAACTCCTAATTTCTAAGTTTGTAGTATTACCAATAATTAATCTGTATGGTGTTAGACAAGATAAGCTATAACCAAAAAATATTTTTCTTGCATATAGGAATCCTAAATTATTCATGAAAAATTTTAAGTAGTGTATCCCACAAAAACCTGGATGTGGTGGGCAGTGCCCACCCTACATATATTCTAAAAATCAAATAGGATTCCTATATAAGTCTTTTATATCACCGAGCAGTAAATAGATGATACAAGTACTAGCAAATATTGAAAAGTTAAAAGACTGAATCCAGTAATTAATGTGGAAATCATCAGCCAATACGGTTCATTTAAGGCTTTGATCCCCCCAACCCCCCTTAAAAAGGGGGGAAAAAGCCCCCCTTTTTAAGGGGGGTTAGGGGGGATCTTCAGGGAGTGACGCTTCTAACTGAACCGTATTGAATCATAAGCCCTATCTTTTTGATTTCAAATTCTTTATGTGTCACATTAGACTACCGTATTCTGCTAGATTTTAATACCAGCTATTATTGGTTTTCTAGCCAATCAAAAATCTGTTCAAGCTGTTCTATTGAAACTAAACCATACTGCCAGAGAAGCATTGGCAATGGAGCATTTTCTAACTCATATTTTCGCAATGCAACAGTGAGATCACCAATGGAAAGTGCAAGTTCATTTTGCAAAAAGTTGATGAATTCTCTATCACTGTGGCGTTCGTGCATACTAAAAAATTTGACATCTTTACTACAAAATTGTGCGGAAATTCCAATCACACCTGTAAAGTGGTAATAAAAGGCACTCTTACACTCACTTAGGACTGGGAAAGCTGCCGACATCGCTCTAGCCAATCGATTAATTCTTGGCGACTTCCCATAAATTGCAGTACGGTACTGCGGACTAGAATCGCCGTTAGACAACTATTAACTTGCACCCGCAAACAACCATCAGCAGTACACTTACAGGGAATCATCAACTCTTGCAAGCGGTGATAAATTAGCCAGCGATCGCTCAAAGGAATCTGCAAAATATGATCTTCCAAGGCTTCAGAACTACAGCTTCTTTGCAACATAAGTTAACATTCCTTTGTTAAAAGATATTTTTCTTGTGCTTGACTCATAGCAATCCTAAATGATTTGTAAACACCTCTCCCTTGTCCCCCTTGTCTTCCTTATCCACGCCAGTCGCCTCTGTCGGGAAACCCTCCTGTAGCGCTGGCTCCCCTTGTCCCCTTGTCCCCCTTGTCCCCTTGTCCCTAATAGCGGGAAACACTCGTGTCGGCGCTTACGCTTCCCTTGTCCATTGGACTCACCGTGCGTTGTTTTTCTGCTTATATCAGGCAGCTCTACAGACGGCAGTACCTCCGATGCCGATTGGATTTATTGGATTGATTAAGGTTGTACTCACAACCCCCGAACCTGGATTTAATAGAAATTTAAAATTTTTGTTGGGGTGGGGGTGCTAGTATTTTCAGGCTGGGGGTACTAGTATTTATGGGACAGGGAATTGAGCATTTATGCACTCAAGATCCATCCCTTTGCCTGTAAGAGTTTGCAGTGATTTAGGCAAGGGATTTTTGCATAAATTAACGTGTACTCATCGCCACTGAAATGCGAAGTTGACGGCGTTAAAAGCAAAATTTCTGTATATGCAGCTACACTTTTTTAGTGTATTACTTGAGTAGATAAAAAGCAAGCCCCTTTACATTCAATACGATTCGGATAAGGCACTCCCTTACCCCCCTAGCCCCCCTCTCCTTGCAGGAGAGGGGATGTTCGCTCTTGTTAACCGAACAGTATTGCCTTCACATTTTGTTTTATTGTTTTTTGTCTGTATGCACAGATACGGTATTGTCTGCTTAACAGAATACTGAGATAATATGAATGGTTCAGATTGTTGGTAATTCAAAAGTACTATCAGGACGCAAAAACTTTGATTAACATCCTGATTTCAGTGGGATTGCTTGCGATCGTAGCTGTGGTCGCAAGTTTCATCTGGTGGTTGAAGTGGCAACAACGCCAACGCCCCATTCCTAAGAGCACTTTCCTCAACGAGGTAATGGAACCCCAAACCGAAGAACTAGAAAAGCAGCTTCGACCTGAGGAAGAAGATCGCACTATGTCCGATAGTAATGTACCCGATCAACAACGTCATGAGGAAGCAGTTGCCGACCATGACACGCAGGAAATTCAACCTGATTCTCACTCAGCCTTGTACAAACGAGGCAATGCACTGTATGCCTTGGGAAGCTATAAAGATGCTTTAGTTTGCTATGAACAAGCGCTCTTAATTAAGCCCGATTCTGACTCAGCTTGGAACAACCGGGGCAATGCACTGTACGCCTTGGGATACTACGAAGATGCTTTAGCTTGCTATGAACAAGCGCTCTTAATTCAGCCTGCTTCTAACTCAGCTTTGAACAACCTGGGCAATGTGCTGTACTCCTTGGAACGCTATGAAGATGCTTTAGCCGTCTATAACCAAGTACTGAAAGTTGCTCCCGATTCTAGCTTAGCTTGGTATAACCAAAGCAATGCGCTATACGCCTTGAAACGCTATCAAGATGCGTTAGCTTCCTATGACCGATCGCTCTCAATTCAGCCTGATTCTGACTCAGCCTGGAACAACCGAGGCAATGCACTGTATGCCCTGGAACGTTATCAAGATGCATTAGCCTCATATGAGCGATCGCTCTCAATTCAGCCCGATTATGCCTTAGCCTGGTACAACAAAGCTTGCTGCTATGCAAAGCTGGACAATGTTGACTTAGCACTGGAGAACTTGAAACGAGCCATTGACCTTAATCCCAACTACTCAGAAATTGCCAAAAGTAACTCAGATTTTGAAAAAATTAACGGAGATTAACGGTTTCAAACGTTTAAATCTAAGTCAATAGCGAATGTCAGTGTCAAGTGTACCATGTTATAAATAAATCGTAGTTAACTTCATTAATACGATGAACGCTCAAAATTTAAATAAAGATGGAATAGTTCCAATCAATATCGATACCCTAAGTTTCGATACTTTTGGGCGCAATCCCCTTTCAGATATTGTTTGCGTTACTCCCATACGGACTATTGTCAGACGTGAGGAGGAAATCACGATCATTCGCAGAGTCAGAAAGATAGAAGAAATAGACGCAAGTCTAGCTTGTCCCGTAAATAGCAATCAAGTAGTGCCAGTTCAGCGCGAGGGGCAAACAACTTGGCAAGACGCCGATTAACTGTAGGGGCGGGGTAACCCTGCCCCTACGGCTGCAACTCTTGAACTGTGGGACAACTAAATACGTCAAAAATTAAAAAAATATAAATCAGATTTTTTATCAAAAAAAAGTGATATGTTAGATACAGAATTAAACTTTGCACATTTTTGAAGTAGACCTCTGTAACTTACTCCACAATTCCTAGCTCCAAATACCCCTTCATTTAGTACTCTAAACGGCATTTTATGAGAGCGTGAGTACAACTAATTTTAGCTTAAAAAAAGCTAAAATTGCGAGTAAATCCTTGCTGGGCTTGGGTTTTGTGTGAGTACACAAATACTTGTCCCCTCCTCCATAAATACTTGCACCCCAACCTAAAAGTACTAGTACCCCTACCCGAAAGAAATTTTTGTAAATCCTCTGATGCTCTGAGAAACAGGGTTTCAGATTTTGAGTACAAGCTTAATAAATCCAATAAATTCTATCCGGGTCACACTTGCTGCCAGAGTTTGGGACGGCTGATATAAAACCTATATCGCCAAACGCTTGAAGCGCTCTTCGAGAACTTGACTCTGTAATAGTTCTTAAAAAAGCGCTTCCGAGTGAGTGGAGGGATGAGATAGCACCATGCCCCTGTAAACAGAAGTCGTGGCTGTACACACCCATTTCACCCACGTTTCAAACGTTGAAACACACGCGTCTTGCAAACTTGGGTTTAATGCCTGTTCTACAGTAACGCGACTTCCATTCCTGGGTAAAAACAGTAGTGATAGCATCTCCCACAGTGGCAGCCAGTCCACCGACCTTTGCGAAATTAAATGACACTACCGTCTACAGGACTTTCTACCTCCCCCGTTACGGAAACAACAACTAAAGCAAAATCCGGTGGTTGCGGACGCACCAGTGACCGCAGCGCCACCGTGGAAATGGATGAAAAACTCAAACAACGCATTGCCAATCATCCCTGCTATAGTGAAGATGCCCATCACCACTACGCAAGATTGCACGTTGCAGTTGCTCCTGGCTGCAATATTCAATGCAACTACTGCAATCGCAAATACGACTGCGCTAACGAAAGTCGTCCAGGAGTGGTTAGCGAGTTGCTAACGCCAGAAGAAGCAGCCCATAAAGCTTTGGTGATTGCAGGTAAGATTCCCCAATTGACAGTGTTGGGAATTGCAGGTCCTGGCGATCCTCTGGCGAATCCAGACAAAACTTTCCGCACCTTTGAGTTGATTGCAGAGCAAGCACCAGATATTAAGCTTTGTCTATCAACTAACGGTTTGATGCTTCCGGAATATGTCGATCGCATTAAACAACTAAATATCGATCACGTCACGATCACCATTAATATGGTGGACCCGGAAATCGGAGCCTTGATTTATCCTTGGGTTCACTACAACCGCAAGCGCTACAGAGGCATTGAAGGGGTCAAAATTCTGCACGAGAAGCAGATGGAAGGATTACAAGCCCTCAAAGAAGCCGACATCTTGTGCAAAGTCAACTCGGTGATGATTCCCGGTATTAACGATCAGCACCTAGCAGAAGTCAATAAGGTCATTCGTGAGAAAGGCGCATTCCTGCATAACATTATGCCGCTGATTTCTGCTCCAGAACACGGCACCCACTTCGGCTTGACAGGTCAGCGCGGTCCTAAGCCTAAAGAACTTCAAGAAGTACAAGACAAATGCGCTGGCAATATGAAGATGATGCGTCATTGCCGTCAGTGTCGGGCAGATGCAGTGGGGTTATTGGGTGAAGACCGCAGCCAGGAATTTACCAAAGATAAAATCTTAGAAATGACTCCAGAATATAACCTCGAACAACGCCAAGAAGTTCACGCAGGTATTGAGAAGTTTAAAGAAGAACTCAAAGCAGCCAAGGAAAAGGCAAAAGCTCCTGTAGAGACGAAAAATAGTCCCAAAGCCCTAGTTGCAGTAGCAACCAAAGGCGGCGGGTTGGTCAACCAGCACTTCGGTCATGCTAAGGAATTTCAGATTTACGAAGTGGATGGCAATGAAGCTCGCTTTGTCGGTCATCGCAAAATTGACCATTTTTGCCAAAGTGGATATGGAGAGAAAGCAACTCTAGAAAAGATCATTGAGGCGATCGCCGATTGCAAAGCAGTCTTGGTTTCTAAAATTGGTGAGTCTCCCAAAGAAAAATTGCAACAAGCAGGAATACAGACTGTTGAAGCTTATGACGTGATTGAAAAAGTTGCTTTGGAATTTTACGAGCAATGGGTTAAATGCTAACTGCTAATTGCTAATTGCTAA
>CAZZYE010000375.1:0-7254 GCA_964658145.1 uncultured Stigonema sp. | reverse complement strand
TCAATCAGAATTTCGTACATTTCTTCTCGACTTAAGCTCTGGGATGGGTTTGAGTTACCGTAGGCTCCATAAAGGGTTGCAACCTCAACGTTTTTGTCACCTGTGTTTTCTTGATGTTTTTTCACAAGTTGGACTAGGTGAGAGCGCAATTTAATTCCTCTAATAACCTGTTGAATATATTTTTCAACTTCTTCATCGGCATGACCAGGTTTCAAATATTCTTTCAGCTTAAATAAGTCTACTGAACCACGATAGTGATGTTGCAGTTTTACCAGTTGCTCTAGAGTTTCTGGGTTAATGATTGCCATATCTTGTATTGTTGCCGCATCTTTCAGTTGGGTTGTCGGTTCACCAGGACCAATAATTAACTTAGCCGATTGCTTAAATAGTTCTTGGCTTTTTAGGCGTAGGGTTCCCAAATTTAGTAATTGCACTGCAGTGGTGTTGGGAATTTTTTGACCTGCTTTGCATTCCCCAACCAGAGGATAGGGTTTTGAACAAAATACATCTACACCACCAGCACCACCTTTGTGAAAATAATCAACTATAAATCCTAAAAACTCCAGGCTCTTACGGACTACATTTTCAAAGTCTGTCCCTGCTTGATAATTGCTTCTGCCATCATCATGTTCTTTGCTACGATTGCCCAAAGCTGCAATGTCATTTATCCAAGCTAAATCTGGATCTGTTTGCTGAATAAGCTCTTTTGTAGTCCAACCTAAAAATACTTTGATATCCCGATCTAATTCTTTAGCGGCTGGGTTGGTGATGGTAAGGGACGCGATCGCACTTTGTAAGTTTTCCAATTCAGGATGCAGTGGCGGTTGGCGTTTTTCTAGTTGGTGTTTGCGGAGGTTAAAGATGCGATCGCTTAACACAGGGTTTGCTTCAGAAACAGTCACAGGCTGCGGTAAAGCAACAAACTGACTGTTTTTCTTGACTGGGATTTCAATTGCTTTAGGCAAGTAATAAATGCGTAAGTAAGCAAGAAAGATGTTTTGCCGTTGCTTAAGTGTTTCCTGTAAAGCTTCTTTTGTCCAAATCGTTAGCGACGATAAAGCAGCTAATAATTCAGTATCATTGATAATTTGGCACAGTTCGCATCTTGCCCAAGCTTTAGCTGAGACTGTCTCGGCGGTTAAGAGGGGAAGCTGTAACTGTTCCTTTTCTGCAAGCAAGCTCATTTGCTTCGGTTGGATAAAAAATCTCTGAGAGTTTAACTTTGTGAGCGCACTGTAAGCTGTGTCTAAGAAACTTGAGCGATAGTATCGCTCCGTTGAAAGTGGAATAGCTGAAGAATCGGCTGGGTAGAGAGCAAATTGCTGCCCAGGACGGATAAACATCCTAGGTAAAGCGGCAATTGTTTGCCCCTGTATTAAGGCTTCAATATCAGGGGCGGGTAGACACAGTGCTGTTGGAATTGAAACAAGCTGATTCATTTCTAATTAGCTATAGCTAGGTTCATGTCAATGTGATCAGCGGTATCAGAAACGCTTTGAGGAATGCTTATCGGCAAGTCATCATCAGTGAAAGTATCAGGACTTTGAGCAGAGCGATTGCGCAGAATCTCTCGAACTAAAGGATTGTTAATTGCTATTTGTTTCTGCTTAATAAAATCAAAAACTTGTTCCTCTTTTAGTTCATAATCTTTACAATTATATACAAATGAGATTGCCAAAAGAGGTTTAATGTCTTGGCTTTGTAACAGTACCCACTTTCCACCTTGTTTTTGCAAAAGTATTCTTAAACGGTCTTTAGCTACTGCTGCTCCTGGATTAATTTGTTTTGATCGAACTAAGCAACTGCGAGTTAAGTCAAACTTTTGATAGTCAATTAGTTTTCCCAAGGCTGCTCCCACATATTTACCGCCAGCTTGCTGTACGACATCGACCCCTATCTTGACTTTTCCTTTATTGCCAATAATTTTGAAATCAATATAGCCTTGGTCTGCTGAACTAGCCTCAACTTTTTGAATATCTTCAATTTTTATTCCCTCTACTGTTTCTCCTACTAAGCTACAGAAGGCAACCCGAAGCGCCTTAGCAATTGCTGCTTCATCTTCTAACAGGTCATTAATAGAAGCATTAACATTTGCTAACTCACTTTGGAAATATGGTTCAACAGGGTGTATAGGTGGATCGGAACCAGGCAAAACAAAATTATCTGCACACCAGTTTAAAACTGACCTGACAGTAGGTTTACTCCTACCCAGTTCTCTGAGCTTAGTCTCATTAAATGGATAGAGAGGATGAGGAGGAGTTTGTTGATTTTCCTCATAAAACTCCTTTAACCACTGACGAACAACGGCGACGATATCATCTGAGTTTAAATATCTCAATTCAATTGGCTGTCTATCAGGTTGCTCACTTACTAATCTATCAATCACTGCTTCGGCTTGTGGCAAACTCCTGATTTGTAGATTCCAAGTATCACCATACATTGCCAGTAGTAAAACGCCTCCTTTAAGACTGTTGTATAAATCCTTAGCTAGACTGGCAATAACCTGTGCTGCCGTAAAGCCGTTATCAGCAATATCTGTAATATCTAATTCGTCGAAGCAAATAACTGGAACTCTGTAATCGCTTGTAATTTCTAGAATCTGGCAAGTAGTTTTTAATGCTTCAACTTCCCTATCTTCTGTTTTAGGATTTGGTAATCCCATTGCTTCAGCTTGTGCCTGCGTTAATTCCAAACCTGATAGCCAATAATTTGCATAATTAACATGGACAGAGGATAATGTCCACAAAATTGCTTTCACTAAGTAAGGGTTGGTGATTTCCGGCTTAGCTTGCAGAACAAGTGAGGAGTGAAAGACAGATTAGAATTTCAAACGCTTGGCGTAGCAGCGTAATCCATCGAGTTCTGTAGTAACGGAGTCTTCAATTTTGTCCGGTGCGCTGTCTTCTACGCTGCCACCTTGTAGTTGCAATATGTCGTCAGCTTGCATTTCTAGCAGCCATTCATTGAATTCGGAACGACTTACGTAATTGCCTACTTCTCTTCTAATCCGATAAATCGGCACTAAATCATTCAGGTTATAGTCACGGTTAAGCTGGTCGTAAACTTTTAACACCACCTGTTTAAACTCGTTGTAAGATGGGACGGCTTCGCTGAATCCGGAGGCGATCGCACTCTTTACCCCATTGCTCTGTACAGATGTACTACTACCAGCACCATTCATTTCACTAATCCACCTAAGCAACGCATTTGCCGCCCAAGTGCCGACAATAGTCCCTTCAAACCTAAAATCACGACTCTTCAAACCTTCTCCCAGTACCTCTAGCCCATTGGGAGATACCAGAGAGTACCCTTTTTTGGAGATCGCGATCGCTCCTTTGTTCTCCAATTCCTCAAAGATGTCCTGATAATCTGCTACCTTCTTACCCTTACTTGCTATTCGCTTCGTCAATTCACCTTTCTTCACTTCAAGCTTTGCTCCTCCCAAATCCCATAAAGCAAGCAGGAGGCGAGTTTTAGCTTGGGCTTCTATACCTTGTAAACCTGTGTTTTTTAATGCCATATTTAGTGTTATATTTGACAGCATCAGTATATTTTAATGAAGAAAATCTTTGATTATATACTGATGAATATGCGGATATTTTTAGGGAAATATTTCTAGAGATTCTATAAATTTAAGTAAAATTCCTGATAAAAAAAGGGACACTGACTTAAAAGTGTCGCCTCTATACCTGTATTCTTGTTCTTGGGCTGCCTGCTAAGGAAAATGAATGCGTTAATAATGAGGGTGGATTTGAGCCAAAATAATCATCATTAAGGTATCAACTCCGGCTGAGTCTATCTTTGAGTTTTACAGATAATTTTTCACAAAGTTGAACTATGTATATCGCCTCTTTTTATTTTTCTAGGTTGCGGTAGTAAGGACGGCTGCAAAGGAGTTGTAGATTCAACAGGCGGTTTAGGTAGAAATATTGTCTGGGTCATTAGTATTTCTCCAGCTATTTTTACCACTGCTTCAGATGAAAGTGTTTTGCAAGCATCAAAGTAGCTTGCCCAATCTCCAGAAGCCAATACATCACATACCTGAGTTATGTCATTGCATCGATTAAATTTTTCAAAGAAACAGTCTAATGATTTGATAGCTTCAATTTGAATGTCTCGATTGTGGTTAAGAACGTAATCTCCATAATTAAAAAGTCTCAATTTATTACTGCGTTCGACTTCAAAAAATCCTGTAGCCTGTAAAAAAGCAAACCTCTTTTCACCTTGCACTAAAGGAAACTGAAGACTATAGTATTTTTTCATGGCTTCAGTTACTGCTTCAATAGATGTGCAGCTAATAGTGCAGCAAAAATCGGTGGAACTGCATTTCCCACCTGCCGAATAGGATGTCTGCTTGTTCCACTAAATGTCCAAAAGTCGGGAAATGTTTGCATTCTCGCAGATTCTCTTGGGGTGACTTCACGAGGGATATAAGGATGGATATGACCCTTGCCACCTCCAGCATCAGATCCTACAACAATTGTGAAGCTTGGACGGTTAGGTTCAAGCTTGTTAATTCGAGTTTTTGGATCGCGTTGTCCAAATTTTAATGAAGCATACCGCTCCATAATTTGCTGGCTATGAACTCTACCTTTATGGTTTGGAATGTCAACAACTTCAGGTTCTCCCAATCCTTCTAAAACTTCTCCTACTGTTCTGTATGGCTTGAGAATTTCAGATGATGAATTAATACTAACTGCTCCATGAGTCGGTGTCATTGGTGGAACATTTTTACCTTCTATACTACCGATTAAAAATATTCTTCTTCTAAACTGAGGAATACCAAAGTCAGCTAAATCATAGTCATGAACAGATACTTTGTACTTGCCATCTAAAGCTAGCCGTTCACAAAGGTCATTTAAAACTGAGGATTGCTCATAGGTTTTCAAACCAGAAACATTTTCCAACACAAAAGCTTTTGGCTCAAGTTCATCAATAATTCGGACAAATTCCCAGAGCAGTGTTCCCCTATCATCCTCTAGTCCTTTACGTCGTCCAAAAACCGAGAAAGCTTGACAAGGTGGGCCACCGTGGATTAGACCTAATTCACCCTTTTTTAGGTCAGTGGCGCTAAGAATTCTCAAACCGTTTACATAACGTATATCATCCTCAATTACAACTGCGTCCTTTAAAAAAGAGTGAAATCCAGTTTTTATACCTAAATCTCGATTCGCTCTCAATGTTATGCAGCAGTGAGAGTCTTGTTCAACACAGCATAGAGTCGAAAATCCTGCAACATCGAATCCTAGATCCATTCCACCGGCTCCAGTAAATAAGCTGACGGTGGGAATTGGATCAAAGTCAAGACGTGGAACTGGTTTGAACTTAGGCAATGCTAATTGTGTATCTGTAGCTCCAATGACTCCTTGCATTCGTATTAACCCAGAAAATTTATTTACTTACGGTAAGAAGACAACTGCTTTCGGCAGCGTCTCACATCTCACGCCTAGTTAAGGAGCAAGAAAATTAATTCAATGATTTAGTTTATAGTTTATAAAATCCTATTTGAATTAGGTACAGCCACGAGAAAGGAGTCGGCTTGCTTTTTCTCGTGTGGATCGCAGACTGACGCCTACATTCCCCTCGTCCGCCAAAAACTTCGCCGCACCAACTTAGCCGAAGCATGGACTAGATCGTACACTGTGCCAGTGGGCTGCGTTGTATTTTATCCGTTTGGGAGAATTGCTTTAACTACTTACTTCCTAGGGATGAATGCAACTTCTATCGAAGGCAGGATGCGAAACTTGAAAAATGTCATCATTATATCAAAAACAAGGTATACTGTGCTGTTGGAAGTGAGCGGTCAATGTTGTTTGAATCTTAGGAAAAACAACAGTACCACAGCACAGTTTTTAGCTTAGGTAGGGTGAAGAGGAAACAGGATGAACACGATAGCCCCAAATCGCAAAAAAGCTCCGCTCCCAATGGCGGTATTTCTTTCGACATTGTTAACACTCCCGCTGCTTAGTAGCTGCGGCGGCGGTTCCCGAAATGCTGCGCCGCCAGCACCTGTTAACGATACTGTTGGCAGACAAGTGAATAACCCGGGTCAAACCCAACAAAAGAAGGGATTGTCTACGGGGCAAAAAGTGGGGATAACGTTAGTAGGAGCCGCAGCACTTTACTACCTCTACAAACAGCATCAAAATTCTCAAAAACAGGGAGCACAGGGTAAGTACTATCTTTCTAAAAACGGGCGTGTTTACTACCGCGATGCTCAAGGTAAACCTAACTGGGTATCACCACCTTCCGGAGGAGTTCAAGTTCCAGAGTCGGAAGCGCAACAGTACCAAAATTTCCAAGGTTATAACGGGCGTACAACAGGTCGCACTCTATCTGACGTAGCCCCAGCAGGAGCTCAGTGATTTTAGATAAGCCAGAAGAAGCCGCTTCACCTAGGACCACAGCGATCGCGCAATCGGCGACTCAAAGCCACAAAAAAAGATAAATACAAAGTTCAGTACGAACTTAAAAAGGAGATATGTCATGGTAGACGATTTTATCCGCAAGGCGAAAGATTTACTCCTTGGAGGAAATGAGGGTCAACAAGACGCCGATTACCGCGATCGCCAAGTAAGTTCAGCTAGTGAAGATCCCTACGGCGACGCAGCAGATCAAAATGAATACGGCGCTATCCCAGCAAGCCAAGATCCCTACGGCGACGCAGCAGATCACCCGGAACAGTTTCCCAATGTCCGCCCTGCTAGTGAAGACCCCTACGGCGATCCAGGAGACATCCGCCCTGCTAGTGAAGACCCCTACGGCGATCCAGCAGATCAAGGCAATTAAGCAATTAGGTTTTACAGAAATTTTCAATTGAACCACATTGTAGGGGCGGGGAGACCCCGCCCTCACACTTAGGTTTTACGTTTTTTTCCATTAATGAATTAAGGGGAACTTGTACCCTTAATTTATTAATTACGAATTACGAATTACCCTTCGGGTGACGCTCCTTCGTCGCTAACGCTGCGCTATCGCAGTCGCCTACGGAGGGAAACCCTCCTACAGCGCTGTCTCACGAATTACGAATTATTCGGTCATATTGCGGTATATTTACCCACACCCACTAAAATTTCATCCATTCTATCAATACTTTTACGTATAGCTTGAGCAGAAGCGTGCAAAGCAGACATTTCTACATCGGTGAGGTTCAATTCCAATACACCCTTAATCCCATTGTTTGCCAAATAACAAGGAACGCCGATAAAAATATCCTTTAAACCATATTCACCTTGAAGATACGCCGCCACTGGT
>CAZZYE010000374.1:0-7263 GCA_964658145.1 uncultured Stigonema sp. | reverse complement strand
AGGTAGAAAAATTCCTGTTAAAACAATAGCAATAAGTGTCTGAATCAACTGACGAAAGCGCCATCGGATCTTTCCTAATTCTTCTGACAGAGCTTGGGCTTTTACATCTGCTCTCTCGGTTGCACCACCAGTTTGGCTGACCAACTCGACCCAACGGTCAAAGCGTTGCTGAAAATCTTCCTGCTCAGCAGGTGAACTACAAAAGATTGGTCCAAGCAGAGTTTTGAGACGCTCTGGTCTATTCAAAGTTTCACCCTGAGCAGTTAGTGCTAAGATTAAATCCTGAGCTGCAATATACTGAGCAATGCCAATTTTATACCCCGCATCTCTAAGCTCATCAATAAAATCCGTTAGGACGTTGGGATTCAACCAGCCTGGGTTATTTTTTTCTGTTCCAGCATCCATTGTTCTACAAGTTTTCTGGCTTTTTCTTGATCTTCAGCAGTTTTGACTAAGCTACTGAGGGTACGGAGAACCACATCTAATTTAGCTAAGGGATTAGCTGTATCACCAGCAAGGGTTTGTAGAGCCAAGAGCCAACCTAATAGCTCAGATGTTGCAGGTTTTTTCCTTAAACCACTTTCAGGGGCACGTAATCGATAAAACAAGTTAAGGGCATCTTGTAAAAATGGATTGCTGCTACCAGTATAAAGTCCTAGACGGTTGGCAATAATTTCTGCAAGCCGCTCATACTTTGGGAAGGGAATATCGTAATAAATGCAACGTCGTAGAAAGGCATCTGGCAAATCTTTTTCAGTATTGCTGGTAATAATTAAAATGGGTTGCAGTGCAGGGTCAGCTTCAATTATTTTATTTCCCAACTCTGGAATACGAAAATACATATGTTCCAGTTCATTGAGCAGATCATTTGGGAAGTCACGAGGAGCTTTATCAATTTCATCAATTAAAATAACAGAACGTACTTTACCAGAATGTGGGAAATTTGATGGTAAGATTTGCTCAACCTCAGCCGGATTTCGGGTTCGTAAAATCGCCAGCCCCAGAGCCTGGTAGGTGATATAATCCAAGGGGCTGGCTGAGACAACACCACTTTGGGCATCTTGGAAACGTTTCAAAGCATCATAGGTATAGAACAGATCCCGAGCGGTACTAGTAGACTTAGTTTCAAACTTCAATGGTGGATCGAAACCAAGTTCCCAGGCAAGACTGTAGGCAAATTGAGTCTTTCCAGTTCCTGGTTCTCCCGTAAGGAGAAGGGGCTGCCCCAATAGGAGGGCTACATTACAAGCATCTTTAAGTCCTGGGTCGGCAATGTAATATTCTGGCTTGAGCAGTTGAGAACGGCTAGAGACAGGCAGTTTTGCTGGCGATTCATACCGCTGTCGAGTTCCATCACCTATGTAAAAAGGAAAGTTCATAAAAAGAGTTTAGAATTTGTCGCAGTATAAATTATTGCCCGAAATTGTCAACATTTTGATTTTTGAGCATCATTAATCATGAGTGTAATTAGTGACTGCTCAGTGACTTTAGTAGGCGAGTTAACTCATCAGCTAAATCATCCATAGGAATTGTATTGAATGACGTTTGTTTTTCCCAACGATAAAACATATCTTTAACTTCATCAACCAGTTTTTGAATCATTACCTCACCCACAAACTGTTTCGTTTCTTCACTGCGTACCCAATTCTCAACATGCATTCTGTTAATATCTGTTAACTCTGACAAGACAGTACACAATAAACGATTGAAATGCTGAGTTTTTGAGATATTAAGTACTTTTAATTGTCTAGAAATCTTGTGATTTATACTTTGATAGCAATGCCGCTTGTAAAAGCTTATCAAATACCTGACAATCTGTCCAAACGAAAATCTTTCAGTGTGTTTTTGCCGCTTGGTTTGGTATTTGATAAATACACAGATTATGAGTTTCTGCCCAGGAATGAGAGCAGGCCAATTCTGCCAAAATTCCAGCAGTTTATTTAAGATTTCAAATCCTTGCTGCCGCCAATCCTCAGTGAGTAAATGAGTATGAATGATAATTGGATAAGGGTATTTGCAGAAGGTTGCATTAATTTCTTCTAAAGAGGCGAAACTATAGCCCAGAACATTATCTGCCAGGTTTTTGGACAACCGCTCACTCAGTTCGTCTAAATTTTTTAATCCAGCAGGCCAATTCAGGCAGTACTCCTTAATTACCGTCTGGTTTGGATCTAATCCTAACAATCTGGGGAGAGAGAACTTTCGCAAACGCTCTAAAAATTTATCATGGCTTTGGGATTCGTTGCCATGAATAATGCAAACCAGAGGTGATGGTATAACTTGCTTCAGCAATAGTTGAAGTGTTTTGTATAGCTCAAATTCCTGATCACTACGGTTTGGTAAATATGGCAGGAGAGAGGGAGGCTCCCGTTCAGACTGATACAGTGTTGGTTGTACATTGCCCCGCCTACTATTTTGAAAGATAACATTTCCAGCAGGAAAGAAACCTCCCTCACGAACTTCTTTTTCTGATATAATATCCGAGTACACAGCTTTTTTAACAGAAACAGAAGACGGTCTAGATTTAATTACTGGTGTTAAATTTTCCTGGCTACCTTTTAGCTGAATAGCAGTACACCCCATCTTAAAAGCATAGTCATAGCTTTCAAGAGCACCCAAAGCATCATAAAAGCCAGTGGCAAACTCAATTGCAGCTACATCCCCAATTGACTGATTCATACCAATTACGTAATCAACGTGTTGGTGAATTGCTTGTGCTTGAATTTCGCTATAGCAGGCGTTAAGTAGGACACACTCAACTGTTCCACGAAACAACTCAAACAAACTTGCTAGAGCTTCGCCACTTACCAATTGCGTTATCCCAGAATTATCTTCAAATGCTAAACCCTCTGTTCCCGCTCCATGTCCGGAAAAATGAACGATATGAGGCAGGTGATCTAACATTGCACGGCGCAAGTCTTCCACTCGTACCGCACAAAAAGTAGCAATTTCAAATTGATCTCGATGTTTAGCTAGTTTCAGTGCTTCCTGAATTTTCCGCATTTCTTCCCCCAAGCGCAAAGGGCTTGTGTCCTTGGGATTTGCTGATAACATTAAGATTTTTTTCACGGTTTTCATGAAGAAAGGGAAAGAAATTTGCGCTTCATTCAAGCTTTAATACAAACTGAGCATACTATTTTTCAGAATTTCGGTCTGTTTCTCCTCAAAACCCAATTACCGAAACAGCCTTCTTCCGTTGTTCTGGTGTCACTTCCAAGTAGCGCTGCAAAGTCCCTAAGTCATTGTGTCCTGAAATTTCCTGAATGTGACGCAACGGTACACCAGCACTAGACATCATTGTTAGTGCTGTTCTCCTAAACGAGTGGGTACTGACACCAACTAAGTCAACACGCTTGCAGGCATCCCTAAGAATCTTATCAGCTGCAAACCGGGTCAAACGTTCAGTCACACCACGCAAACCAGGAAACAATGGTCCTGCCTTTGGTTGATAATCAGCCAGTAGTTCTGCAAGGTTCGGCTGGATATCCACGACACGAGTTTTTAACTTTCCTTTGGTGGTAGACTTCCTGAAGGTGATGGTTCCAGACTTCATATCAGTAGTCTGGAGTGCCAACGCTTCACTAACTCGGCAACCAGTAAAAAGACAGATGCCAAATAGAGTGCGATCGCGTGGCGTAACCAATCCATCAGTAAATAGTAACCGCAATTCATCTGCGGTTAAAATTTTGCCTTGCCCGTTGCCGTCTACCTTCATGGGGGTAAATCTATGTCATGTTGGTATCTTACACGAAATACGAATTTTTAATTGTGCCAACCTACTTACTTATTTTTTCTGGAAACGGTGCTTTTGTCTAAGTTGTAATTGTTGATTTCTTAAAGCTTTACCAGCATTATGAACTTGAGTGCGATCGCTGTCTTTAAGTGAACTACCACTCAAGTGTTGACCTAAAGTATATATAGTTGGGTATTTAAACATATCAACTATTGATACACTTGCTCCAAAAAATTCTTGTAATTGTTTATTAACCTGAATCAAAAGTAAGGAATGACCTCCTAATTCAAAGAAATTATCGTTAATTCCCACCCGATCTAGTTGCAGAACCTTTTGCCACACACCAGCAATAATTTTTTCTGTTTCTGTGCTTGGCATGATATAATTTTCTGTATTGAGCAGACCTGCATCTGATTCTGGCAGTGCGCGATAGTCTACTTTGCCATGAGCGTTTAAAGGTAGTGCCTCTAAGAACACAAAAACAGCAGGAACCATATAATCAGGTAATTTCTGTTTTAGGAAACTCCTTAACTCATTGGTGCTAGGGGGTTGGGAGTGAGAGACAATATAGGCTACTAGACGCTGACAAAGAGAATTATCTTCTTTGGCGATCGCTACAGTTGAGCGTACCTTGGGATGTGTCACTAATACCGCTTCAATTTCTCCTAGTTCGATGCGGTAACCACGGATTTTTACCTGATGATCAATCCGACCGAGAAATTCAATATTACCATCCGGTAAATATCGAGCGCGATCGCCTGTTTTGTACAGACGACTTAGTTTTGAGTTTTGAGATTGCGTCGCAACCCTTGCAACGCGAAGCGGTTTTGAATTTTGAATTGAAGAATTTTCTTCTAACTCATAACTCATAACTTTGAACTCATCACTCTTTAAGAGGGGGTTGGGGATGAATTTATCGGCGGTTAGTTCTGTGCGGTTGAGATAACCTCTAGCTAAAGGGGCGCCGCCGATATGCAGTTCACCAGGAACACCCACAGGAACAGGTTGCAAATAGCGATCGAGAATGTAGACTTGGGTATTAGCAATAGGGCGACCGATGGAAGGGGGGTTATTTGCTGTTTCTATTGGGAAAACTTGCCCGGAAGTTGTTACTACTGTATTCTCTGTGGGACCGTAGTTATTAAATAGTTTAAAAGGTAATGCAGCTGATGGATAATGATTAAGTCTATCCCCACCAGTTAACATGATTCGTAAAGCTGTATCCGGCCATGCTAATAGACATAATTCTTCAGCTAAGGGGGTGGGAAGAAAACTGATAGTAATTTTGTGTGATATTAACCAGTCACGTAAATTTAATGGTGACAGGAGAAGTTCTGATTTAACTAAATAAATACTTGCTCCTGCTGCTAGGTAAGGCCATAATTCCCAGACAGCAGCATCAAATGCTATTCCTGCTAACTGGGTGGTGCGGTCTGATGAGTTTATTTCAAAAGTTCTTAGATGCCAAAAAACTAGATTTAACAGCGCTATGTGCGGAATTAATACCCCTTTGGGTTGTCCTGTTGAACCAGAGGTATAAATTACATAAGCTAAGTTTGCAGGTTGTACTTCACTAACAGGGTTATCTTGATTTTGATGAGAAATAATTTGAAAATCTTTATCCCAACAAATAATTTTTATTGGTTTTCGGTCTAAAGCCAATGATAAATGTGTGAGCAAGGCAGAATGGGTCAAGATGACGGACATTTGTGAATCTGACACCATGTAGTTCAGGCGCTGTGGGGGATAGTTTGGGTCTAGGGGAACATAAGCACCTCCGGCTTTGAGGATGGCTAAAAGTCCTACTACCATTTCTAAGGAGCGTTCTAAACAAATTCCTACCAGTACCTCTGGACCCACACCAAGAGATTGTAAATAATGTGCCAATTGGTTAGCACGGCTGTTCAATTCGCGGTAGGTAATGTGTTGAGACGTTGCGAGGCTCTCTACATCTTCAAACACCACTGCTACTGCATCAGGTGTTTTTTCTACCGACTCTGTAAACAATTCATGGATACATTGGGAGTTGGGATAATCTATTTGGGTATTGTTCCATTCAAAAAGTAATTGCTGCTGTTCCCTCTGAGTCAAAATCGGCAGTTGGGAAACTTGCTGTTGTGGAGATTCGACAATTGCGGTTAGCAATGTTTGGAAATGTCCCACCATCCGGGCTATGGTGGAGTCGGTAAATAAATCACTACTGTAGACAAAATTACCTTCAAGTCCCGCCGATGTTTCCCAAAAGTGAAGTTCTAAATCAAATCTGACAGTATTTAGGGGTAAATCTATCTTGCTGGCACTTAACCCCGCTAGATGCCAAGATTCCACAGGAGCATTCTGTAGGGCAAAACCTACCTGTACCAAGGGGTTACGGCTTAAGTTCCTCTCTGGCTGGAGTTCTTCCACCAGCATCTCGAAGGGTAAATCTTGATGGGCATAAGCGTTTACAGTAACTTGCCGTACCTGCGCTAATAATTCTCTAAATGTGGGGTTTTGGGAAAGGTCAGCGCGTAGTACCAGGGTATTGACAAAAAAACCAATCAGTGTTTCTATTTCCTGGCGATTGCGGTTAGCGATCGGAGAACCAACGATAATATCCGTTTGACCGCTATAACGGGCAAGTAAGCTATAAAAAGCTGCTAGCAAGGTCATAAACAGGGTTGCTTCTGATTCGTGACTGAGTTGCTTCAGCTTTTGAGTCAATTGGCGGTCAATGTGTAGGCGCTGAATGCTACCGTGAAAGCTTTGCATTGCCGGACGTGGTTTGTCAGTGGGCAATTCCAAGCAGGTAGGAGCTTTTAACTGTTGCTTCCAGTAGCTGAGTTGCTTTTCCAGTACGTCGCCTGTCAGCCACTGTCGCTGCCAAACAGCAAAATCAGCATACTGGATGGGTAAGTCTGGTAATTGGTGGGTGTCGCCTGCTGAAAAAGCTGCATATATGCTTGATAATTCCCGAATGAATATGCTTAAAGACCAGGCATCATAAACGATATGATGCATTTTCAAGAGCAGTATATGTTCTTCGGGACTGAGCCGCAGTAGGGTAGTTTGAAGTAATGGTCCTGTGGCAAGGTTAAAAGGTTTTTTCTCTTCGCTGAGAGCATATTCTTTGGCTTGGTCTAACTGTTCTGCGGCTGGTAAATGTTGCCAGTCCAGCAAAGATAGAGGAATGGGGGTTGGAGGGGCAATATATTGGGCTGGTTCGCTATCTACAAGCGGGAAGGTGGTGTGTAAAGTTTCGTGACGGCGGATAATTTCATTAATGCTCTGTTGTAGCGCCACTACATTCAGGGAACCTTGGAGGTGGATAGCGGTGACCATGTTGTAGGCAGGGCTGTCGGGTAATAATTGGTGTAAGAACCACAGCCTCTGTTGAGCAAAAGATAAGGGTAGCTTTCCATCTCGAACAAAAGGTTTAATCGGCAATTGCGGAACAGTCTTTACCTGATTGACTTGTTGCAAAAAGGCTTGAATCTCTGCTTTGCGTTCCCCGATCTGTTGGCGCAGGTTTGGGGTTAAAACTCCGGATG
>CAZZYE010000373.1:0-7281 GCA_964658145.1 uncultured Stigonema sp. | reverse complement strand
CACTATCAACTAACCACTAACCACTATCAACTAACATGTATGTGATTTTCGACTTCAGCAAATTTTTCTTGTGCTTTCTGTTCACTACGTAGTAGCGAAACGATAATCCCCACTAAGAACGCTAGGGGAATACTAACTAATCCAGGATTTTTCAGGGGGAAGGGAGCTGAGGTGTGTTTGAGGATAGTTACCTGAATAGTGGGTGATAAATAAATCAGTATTAAAGAAGAGAACGTACCTACCAACATACTTGCTACTGCACCGTTAGTAGTAAAGCGTCGCCAAAGCATCGATAAAAGTAACGCTGGGAAATTGGCACTGGCGGCGATCGCAAATGCTAAACCCACCATATAGGCAACGTTTTGCCCCTTAAACAGGATACCTAGCAGCATTGCTAAGACACCAAGCACCATTGTGGCAAAGCGAGCAACCTTGAATTGTTCTGTTTCATCAGCACGACCTGAACGTACTACATTTACCCACAAATCGTGTGACAAGGCTGCAGCACCAGAAAGAGTCAACCCCGCTACAACTGCCAAAATTGTGGCGAAGGAAACCGCCGCAATAAAGCCTAAGAAAGCATTACCGCCTAAAAATTGCGCTAAGATTGGCGCAGCCATGTTACCACCAGTGCCAATTTGCTTGATAGCATCTTGACCTACCAGCACCATTGCTCCAAAGCCTAAAATGAAGGTGAGCAGGTAGAAAACGCCTAGAAAAGCTGTAGCATATGTTACCGAATTTCGAGCTGTTTTAGCATCGCGGACAGTATAGAACCGCATCAAGATGTGAGGTAGTCCAGCAGTGCCAAACATCAGCGACATCCCCAAGGAGATCGCATCGAATGGGTCAGAAACTTGTTTGCCAGGAGCCAATACACCTTTATACTTAGCAGCTGCGGCGGCAAATAGTGCTAATGGGTTGAAACTAAATTGTGCCAGTACCAAAATAGCTAGCAAGACAGTCCCACCCAGCAGCAGAATTGCCTTGATAATTTGGACCCAAGTCGTAGCAATCATCCCGCCGAAAATCACATAAGCCAGCATCACGCAACCGACGATGACAACGGCTAATTCATACTCAAACCCAAACAGCAGCTTGATGAGTTCGCCAGCACCTACCATTTGAGCAATCAAGTAAAAACTGATCACTGCCAGTGTGCCAATAGCAGCAGCTATTCGCACTGGCGTCTGCCGCAAACGATACGCTACCACATCGGCAAAGGTGTACTTGCCCAAATTCCGCAGTGGTTCTGCAATTAAGAACATCACAATAGGCCAGCCCACCAGAAAACCGATAGAATAAATTAAGCCATCAAAGCCATTGAGTGCTACTAGGCCAGTAATGCCTAAAAAGCTAGCGGCGCTCATGAAATCACCTGCCAAGGCAAGCCCATTTTGCAAACCGCTAATATTACCGCCAGCTGTATAGAAGTGTGCTGTATTTTTGGTTTGCCGTGCTGCCCAGAAAGTAATCCCTAGGGAACTAGTAACAAATAGAACGAAGAAAGCGATCGCCAGTGGGTTGAAGTGACCAAGACTGGTAAGGTTCACCTCAGCCAATGGAAAATGATACCATAAATTATTCATTGTTGGTTGCTAATTGCTAATTGCTAATTGTGAGTCCAGTCCTTGCAGCTTGTTTCTCGCCGTAGGGAACTGGTGAAGCAGCGCTCTTTGGAGGGTTTCCCTCCGTAGGCGACTGCACCAAGCCGAAGGGCGAACCCGAAGGGCTAATTGCTAATTGTCGATTGTTACTATTAGCGATTAGCCATTAGCAATGAACAATCAACAATTAACAATTAACTATTTATTTGCGTGTAAGAAGAGCGATTTTATCGTCGTAATGATTATTTGCCCAGCGCACGTAGATAAAAATTAATATCCATGCAGAGATAATTACCAGCGCTCCTAGTAAAATACCAAGGCTAAGTCCTGGAAGCACTAATGTCCCCATCAAAGGCTTATTGAAGGCAATCAACAGGATGAAGGCAAAATAGATAAACATCATGGCTCCACTTAGTATCAGGGATATTCGCCAACGTTCAGCGGCTAGAGCCTGGAGAGCTTTCGTGCGATCGTCCATGTCTGGTATTGCTTTCTCGAAGATAGGTGAGATTTTCTCATTGAATCCATTAAATGTAAAATATTCTTCAAATTTCTTAGAACATTTATTGACATTCTTTGTCATAAAAAATATTAAGACCAAGATACCAGTCAGGGGTAACTGTTATTTACGGGCAGCAAAGACGCAATCGCCGCACCTTTCGTTTGCAACAGAGCGATCGCCTAGTCAACTGGTTACTCAGTAGATGCAACTAGATGTCGTTCAATCTATGTACTCCGAAAACTCATCTACGGACAAAAGTAAAGGTTGAGAAAACTGTGTCAAATAGCTGTTCATTAAAGATGACAGTAGGAACCCGTTGTTCAAATAGAAACAGAGCCGAGACATCATGTATATTCGGTTGGGAATTTGGTTTTGCTTTGAAGGAGGAACTACCTCATTTAGTAACGAAAATCATCTAGTGGGACTTTATAAAAAACTCCAGTGAAATCAGTTTAGAATGCTTATATAAAGTTATTTTTAGGTTAGCCTCGACAGGAGTAGCGTAAAGTAAAACATCAAGTTCAGGTAGCAATACCCAATAGAACGAGAAGCATACAAATGCGTTAGTTGAGCGGTAAGACTTAGAACTGAAATCTGCAACTCAAACTTCACAATATTTTCACAGCGAATACAAGTCCGGTTATGATCTACTGCCTTAATCCAGATTGCCAGAATATTCAAAACCCTGATGGATCAAATTTCTGTCTTAAATGTGGCAGAGGGCTGATGCCGCGACTGCGAGGTCGCTACCGTATTATCTCAGCATTGGGGAGTGGTGGATTTGGTCGCACTTACCTGGCAGAGGATGTAGACAAGCTAGGTGAGCGATGTGTCGTCAAGCAGTTTGTACCGCGAGTTCAAGGTAGCTGGGCACTCCAAACGGCAACCGAGTTGTTTGAGCAAGAAGCAAGGGGTTTACAACAACTAGGAAAGCATCCCCAGATTCCTAACTTGTATGCCTACTTCCAAGAAAATAACTACTTGTATTTGGTGCAGGAGTTTGTTGAAGGTGAAAACCTGTTGCAGGAGTTGGAACAGCAGGGGGCGTTTAGTGAACTAAAAATTCTGACACTTTTGCAAGACCTCTTACCCATCCTCCAGTTTATCCATGAGCGCCAGGTAATTCATCGCGACATTAAGCCAGAAAATATTATTCGCCGTAAAAGTGATGGCAAGTTAGTGCTGATTGATTTTGGCGCAGCAAAGCAGGCAACAGTAGCAGCTATGGCTGGACAAAAAATAACTATAGGCACGCGTGGGTATGCTCCCAAAGAACAAATGAAAGGAGGCGAAGCTTATCCTGCTAGCGACCTCTACAGTTTAGGTGCAAGTTGCTTTCATCTGCACGATCGCAAAATCCCTCCTGAAGATAAGAATAAGCTTGGTGTCTTAGTTAAAGTTCAAGAACAGTGTAAACCCAATGATAATCGGAAATATAGGTTTTGCGTACTAAAATAGTAGCCGTTGTGTGTGTAGCCGCACCCTTAAGGATGCCGACTACCGGACATATGCTGATTCGTACCTTGCTTCTAGCCAGTTCTGCTCAAGCAAGTGTGCTAATTTTAATCAGCCTGAATTTGCTGTGAATTGTCTGATTGCTTCTCTCACTAAATCATTTAAGGAACGCTCTGTTTTTTTACTAAGCTTAGCTAAATCTTCATATTCTTTATCTGATAATCTTAAACTTATTCTCATCATGATGTCAAATATATGTTATAATGACAGCATGATAACATACAAGGATGAAAAACTCCAAACCAAAAGTGTTATCTGACTGAACCAAGACAACTGAAGATATGGGGTTATATTATGTCCGTATAAACAGTTACGATATACCGCCAAGCCCCCGTCCCCTCTCCCAAGCATGGGAGAGGGGAGCGAGCGAGGGCGGGGTGAGGGTTCATATAATAAGTCATTAACCGGACATGATATTATATCAAGAAGAACTTTTTACAAGTTGCCAATGGGAACGTAAAATCTTCAAGGTAAGAATCCAGGTAACGGCACAGCAGTTTATCGTACGATCCGATAGTGGCACCTTTGACTGCCCGACTTAGCTTTATAGCTAGGGAAGCGGAGTGACTCCGTGCGGATTTTATCCGACCGGAGTCATAATAATTCAGAATCCTCCGATTTCAATCGGGGGAGAGTTCAATTAAAGGTTCTACTCCCTAATCTTCCACCCCAACGACAACCTTCGTGGTGTAATACTCAGTCTTCGCGTACACACTGATAATGCTCTCACCAACTTCAAAAAACGTCCCTTCTTGTTCTTGGTTGGAAAACTGCAAATTTGGGTATTTCGCAGCAAGTTCTTCAGAAGTCGCAGCTTTTGCTTTCATCTCATCCGGTAAAAGTCCTGTAGAACCGATGTAAAACACTAAAGGACAAATCTTATCTCGGTAAATTCTTTCTACATACGCCTCTAACTTAGTATTTGCCGCCGTCAAAGCTGCAACCATTTCTTCTTTACTGACAGCTTTACCATTCCACTTGTCTTGCAACACCCGTATGCTTACATCAGCACCAACTTTTGTGAGAATAGCCTCAACTATCCCGTTCTTCTCCAGTCCTAGGAAGTCATCAAAAATTGGTTTCATTAAGTCATCCACTTTCGTTATTTTTGTGCGGGATGACAGTTGCTTGTGCCTAAAGGCGATTTGAGGAACTAAAGCCAGATCAAAGGTAGGAGGAGTGAAAATCTCTCCAGTTTCTGTATCGTATGCCTGATACATCCGATCGAGAAATTTGTTTGCCGAATGCAGTTTGCTTAGGTTGAGAATGTCTTGGCTGCCAATATCGATTTTATAGCTAATTCGAGAATCAAGAGTGCCGTTAGCTAAAGCTTCCTTGATGTCGGTGTATTCGTTGGTTGTCGGGAAGTTGATATAAAGACTCTTTGAGAGATAATGATTTTTTAACTCTTCTAATTGTTCTGGCAAAAATACATCTGATTCTTCTTTCAAGTGAGCGGAAATGATACTAGAGAGAACTTTGATTTCCGCTAGCTGAGCAAACAAATTATCAATGTTACTATACTGTCCATCAAAAGACACAAGCGGTAAATTTTCTAGTTTGATGGTGTAATCCGTGCGGAAGTCGAATTCTTGTGCAGAAGAACCATCTTTTTCTAGTACGCCTTTTTCCTTAAGCAAGTCAAAGGCTTTTTTACTGCTAATTTTCACTTGCAGTGATTTCACATTGACTTCGCCGTCATTAACGAGGGTGTAATTATTAAAGGTAGCTAGGTCATTCACCAGCAAACCTGCAACATCAATAATTGGGGTTTTATCTTCAGCTTTGACAAGTCTGACTTTCCGAGTGATGAGCATATTGATGGTGGCGGTGTTACGATTAATTTCAAACGAACCCATGCCAACATACTCACTTTTATCTATATATTCCGTCGTCAGCCAAGGTTTGACAAGACTGCCATTTTCATTTCTGACACCTTTAACTCTTTTGATTCCTTTTCGTTGATAATTTTCCTGCAAGTGCTTGAGGTTAATGATGATGTTATGGCGATGTTCCTCAAAGATTTTCAGGAGTTCCAGTAGGGAAATTTTCTCGTTTACCTTAACCCTATCCAGAATTTCATGTTGCAAGACGTTAGGATAAAAGAGTGCAATGTCAATGTCTTGTGAGAAGTCGGCGACTTGTTCGTTTGTGAGTGCTTTGGCGTGTCTTTCCGTTAAAGTAGCGTTAAAAGTGCTGGCGATCGCATACTTAGCAGTATTCAAATTACCCTCAGCCAAATTCGATTTGGCAAACGCATACACTGACTCATCATTCTGCGCCACCGATACATCTAATTGCTCGTAAGCTTCTTTGGTAATTTGCTTATATTTATAGATAATTACCTCATCCTCTGGCTTCAGTCCACAGATTTTCAACGTTCCTGATGTACCATTAATTTTCTTGGCACTTTTGCAGAATAAAACCTGATAAGTGTAATCAGAGGCGAGGGGTTCTTCTATCGCTGGTGCTACTGAACCACCTAACACTTTTGCAGTGCTATAAATGGCATCATAAACTTCTTTCACATTCCCAGCTTTAATACACCTACCTGAGGCTGTGTTAGCAATTTTGGCAAGCAGTTTAAAGTCACAAGCGTTGGAATAAGCAATGGTGTTAACAAAAACATCCATGCATTTAAGTTCTTCGCATATCGCCTCTAGGGCTTTAGCTTCTGCACTGGGGCTGCTATCATTGGCATAGCCATCACTGTGCAAAGTTATGGCAGTAAGTTCCCCCTCTTTAATCAAAGATTTTGCCATCTGCATGGCTTGAGATATGCAGGTTGAATAGGTAGCGCGAATTCTTTTAATTTCTTCCAAGTAGGCAGAATTTTGTTTCATCACTTCTTGAATAGGAATTTGCTGGAAGTGACAGGTTAAGTCTCCCTTAGAAGAATAAGATATTAAGGTGATAACGAGCTGGAAATTGATGTATTCGTCAAGAGTTAAAAGCTTAATCAGAGTTTCTTTCAAAGCTTGAATATCGTAATACATCGAGCCAGAACGGTCAATGATAATGATGCTATGCGCTACTGATTTTTCTGGAATATCACTCCTGCTTCTTTCTAGGTTTACTCTGTCTACTAAATAGTAGGCTTTTTCCTTGCCAGCAAAGTTGTAAAGTGTAAATTTTGTTCTCATGTTATTGTTAGATTTTATGTTGATCTTTTGTCGCTTAACAACATTATTTTTTCCTGATTTATTTGCCATATTTACATCTACCCTGATAAAGGTTACAACTCATCTTAATCTACGGTTTTTAGAGGGTCATCCTTGCCAATAAAAGTTTCTTTAAAACCTTATATTTTAAGGATAAACACGCAAAATAACCGTAGACAAAAGTTATGCCAACTCAATGCTAAAAGTGGCGTAAAAACGCAGATATTGTTTGGTGATAGTTGCTTTTACGGAGTGTACGTTATGGGCATTTGCCTACTACAGATGTTAGGCATCGCCTTGTAAATTGGCGTTACACACTCAATGTCCATATTTTTCATAGTACATTAGTACCATTAGATTGTCAAGTCGCTATATTGCACTCAAGTGAGAACCGCCTAGGTACGCCTTTAGTTCCTGTATAATAGCTACAGTCTGTTAAAACTGATATCTTGCACCATTCGATAGTTCGTGTAGGGTGGGCACTGCCCACCAACGC
>CAZZYE010000372.1:2262-7281 GCA_964658145.1 uncultured Stigonema sp. | reverse complement strand
AGCAATTAGCAATTAGCAATCCAAAATTAAAAATAGGTTAACCTGCTTCTCCCGTGTCATTCAGTTCATTTGAGAGAAGTTAAAGCTGTGAATATCAAGCCAATTTTAGTGCGTCTACAAAACGCAATAGGTAGAGATGATTTAATTGAGCAAATGGTGTTGCACTCAGCGCCAACAACACCCCTTTCTAAACAAGCTCAATCGGAAAAATCAGTCAACTTAATCGTTGCCTACAACAGTTCTCCTAAAAGTCACACCGCATTAGATGTCACCTTGTTGATTGCCCACCAAATGCGTTTAGCTACAAAAGCGCAAGTCACAGTTCAAATCGTCTATGTGCTAGAGGACAATCAAAGCAGTAATTATGAAGATATCTTGCCAATAGAGGAAGTTGCAAGCAATACATCAGCCTGTCCAGTACCACTATACTTTCCCGTCACCTCCCCATCAAGAAGGTTAGACACACACGTCCTAACTCAAATAAAATTGCCGACAACCGCAACATCCCCAAAAAGAACATTAGTAGATCAATTTGCGCAAGCAGAGTCTATTTTGCGGCAAGCAATTTGTCTAGCTGAGGAATGGAAGAGTTCTTTCAAAGCTCATCTCCGGTTTGGTTGCGTTGCTACGGAACTTCAGAAAGTTGTGGAATCAGAACCTGCCGATTTACTCATCTTGGGCTGCAACTCGCCTAACGATCCTCTTGTCCAACAACTAGGTTCTCACTTCCCCTGCTCTGTACTGGGTATACCCAATTGTGTCGACGATAAACGCCTTTAAGCCGCAAGTAGCAGTTCTCACTTTTGTTGCACTACAATTGTAGCGCTTTTCTTTAAATCAATATAAAATTTCCCTCGTACCAGCCTCTTAGGACTTTTACGGGGGCACTTTCAATATTACTACTTTTTAATGCTGCAATAAAAATCGACACAATTTGTCGATTAACAAATTATTTGTCGTCTTAACGAATTAATGTCGTCGAACTTAGCAACAGTGAAATTATTGCTGTACAAGGATTTTAGCTATTTTTTAGTGTTTTTTTAGTTTTGATTATTTTAACAAATTATCTGTCGCTTTTTAGAAAAATAACAAATTAACTGTCGCTTTTTTAAAAACTCTCTTATCCAAATTTTGGAAAGATATTAACAAATTAAGTGTCGTTTTTTAGAAAAAAGGGTGTATGGTGTATGATGTTAATCACAGAGCAGTACATTTGTACGTGATTTACTGGACGGAGTATTTGAGTCTTGCGATCGCGTGAGCCGAAAACGAGGACGCTCTCGGATCAGCCGAACGTAGCCCTTTTCAAAGGCAACGCTCGAAGTGCGACTACAACACATCAGACACAAAAGCCTTGCTATGGAAGAAGAGCTACTAATCGACCTAGATACCGAATCTTTCTGTTTTGACGAAAACGATAACCTGGATGAACTTGAGGAAAGCGATAGCTTTGCTGCTGCACGGAGCGCAGATCGCATAAAAGAAACAAATGTGATTGTGACTGAACTCTCCGAGGAAGCCAAGCTCAGAATGGAGGTGCTACAAAGTCTTATTGAACCATGCGATCGCAAAACTTATGGACTAAGACTCAGGGAGGCAGCAGAAAAACTTGGCAAGACCGTTCGCACAATACAGCGACTTGTCAACAAGTATCAAAAAGAAGGTTTATCTGCAATTACTGAAACCGAGCGTGCTGATAAAGGCAGTTATCGAATTGATTGTGAGTGGCAAGATTTTATCCTAAAAACCTTTACTGAAGGTAACAAGGGTAGTAAGAAAATGACTCCGGCTCAAGTGGCTATTAGAGTCCAAGCCAGAGCGGAACAAATAGGTGTAAAGAAATACCCTAGCCACATGGCAGTTTACAGAGTTCTCAATCCAATTATTGAGCGCAAAGAGCAGAAACAGAAGGTACGAAATGTTGGCTGGCGAGGGTCACGAGTATCTCATCAAACTCGTGATGGGCAAACTCTGGACGTGCAACGTAGTAACCATGTTTGGCAGTGTGACCACACGAAATTAGATGTCATGTTAGTCGATCAGTATGGTGAGCCTTTAGCGCGTCCTTGGCTAACAAAAATTACAGACAGTTATTCTCGCTGCATCATGGGTATTTACTTGGGTTTAGATGCGCCGAGTTCTCAAGTCGTTGCCCTAGCCTTGCGTCATGCAATTTTGCCAAAGCAGTACGGAGCAGAATACAAACTTCATTGCGAGTGGGGAACTTTTGGCGTACCCGAAAACCTTTTTACTGATGGTGGTAAGGATTTTCGCTCCGATCACTTAAAGCAGATTGCTTTTGAACTTGGGTTTGAGTGCCATCTACGCGATCGCCCTAGTGAGGGTGGCATCGAAGAACGCAGCTTCGGGACAATTAATACAGATTTTCTATCCGGGTTCTATGGATATTTAGGCTCAAACATTCAGCAACGCTCAGAGAAAGCGGAAGAGGAAGCTTGCTTGACTCTGCGGGAATTACACCTGCTACTGGTGCGCTATTTTGTTGACAATTACAATCAGCGCGTTGATGCCCGAACAAAAGACCAGACGCGCTTTCAACGTTGGGAAGCGGGATTGCCTGCACTGCCTGCTTTGATAAAGGAGCGGGAATTAGATATTTGCTTGATGAAGAAGACTCGGCGCACCATCTACAAGGGTGGTTATCTCAGCTTTGAAAACATTCTGTATCGGGGAGATTACTTGGCGGGTTATGTAGGGGAAAGTGTACTACTGCGGTACGACCCCAGAGATATCACAACTATCTGGGTGTACCGTCTGGAAAATGGTAAAGAGGTGCTTCTATCAGCTGCTCATGCTCTGGATTTGGAAACTGAGCAACTTTCTCTTGAGGAAGCTAAAGCTGCAAGTCGCAGACTCCGCCAAGCAGGCAAGGAAATCAGCAATAAATCTATCCTGGCAGAAGTGCGCGATCGCGACATTTTGATCAAACAAAAGAAAAAGAGTCAAAAAGAACGCAAGAAGGAAGAACAGGCTCAAGTGCATCCCGTTTATGCGCCACCCAAAATTCCTGAAAAAGATGTAGTGGAATCATCTCAAACACAGCCTCAACCCCAGCCTCCGCGTCCCAGAGTCTTTAACTATGACGAACTCCTTCGAGATTACGACGAATAATCAGCACACTCCCGTTGAGTGATTGTTAGTAAAAGACATGAAAATCTACCCCATTTTTTGGGGTTATAACTTCTAAGAGTTCGAGAGCACAACATCGAAGAATGACAGAAGATAATTTGCGGACATGGGTACAAAAATTGTGGGGATCTGAGCCAATTATCGATTAATTACAGCCAGTAATTGAGCGACTGATTACCCCAAGCATTGTGGAACTGGAACATATGAAACAGATTCATGATTGGTTAGATATGCAGCGCCTATCTAAGCAACCAGGGAGAATCGTTGCACCTCCGCGAGCAGGTAAGTCAGTTACTTGCGATGTCTACAGACTGCTAAACAAGCCACAGAAAAAACCAGGTCGGCGAGATATTGTACCTGTTTTGTATCTACAAGTACCAGGAGATTGCTCAACAGGAGAGTTTTTAGGATTAATACTCGAACTCCTGAAGTATGGTGCAACTACAGGAAAAACAACAGAACTACGCAAGCGATCGCTACGAGTTCTCAAGGAGTCGAAAGTTGATATGATTATTATCGATGAAGCCAATTTCCTGAAGTTGAGTACCTTTAGTGAAATCGCTCGCCTTTATGATTTGTTGAAAATTTCAATTATTTTGGTAGGGACAGACGGACTGGATAATCTTATCAAGCGTAATGAGTATATTCATGACCGCTTTGTAGAATGTTACCGCTTTGATGTTGTGTCAGAGAAGAAATTCCCCCAAATGGTAGAAATCTGGGAAACTAATATTGTAAGCTTGCCCTTGCCCTCGAATCTTACAAGAGATGAAACGTTAAAGCCGTTATATATAAAAACCGGAGGCAAAATTGGTCTGCTGGATAAGGTACTCAGAAAAGCAGCAATTTTATCTTTGAGAAAAGGATTGAAATGTATTGACAGGGCTACTTTGAATGAGGTTTTGGAGCGTTTTGAGTAGTGGAGATACTAGAGGATAAACCTTGGTTTTTTCAAGTCGAACCCTTAAAAGGGGAAAGCTTTAGTCATTTTTTGGGGCGTTTTCGTCGGGAAAATTATTTAACTTCTAATCAACTGGGTCAATTGACAGGACTCGGTGCAGTTATCTCGCGCTGGGAAAAACTTTATCTCAATCCATTCCCCACCCAGCAGCAGTTGGAGGCGTTAGCATCTGTAGTTAGCGTTAAGGCTGATAGACTAACCCAGATGCTACCACAAAAGGGCGTGACGATGAAACCAAGACCAATTAGGTTATGTGGTGCTTGTTATCAGGAGTCCCCTTGTCATCGCATTGAGTGGCAATTTAAGGACAAAATGAAGTGCGATCGCCACCAGCTGCGCTTGTTAACAAAATGCACTAACTGTGAGACACCATTTCTAATTCCCGCCAACTGGGTACAAGGGGAATGTCCACATTGTTTTTTACCTTTTGCGACAATGGCGAAGCGTCAACGGCATTGTTGAAATTTGCGGCGCAGATGTTGTAAGAGTTGCTATAGTGCGATACTTGGAAGATGTTAACCCTAATGGTGTTAAAGGTGCGATCGCTGACTTGCAACCACGTGTAACCTGTTTGGAAGAATCATATTGACTGCTAGATGTTCTCGCACTATTGAGATAGCGCGATCGCTGTCCTCACTATCACGTATTTTTATGTTGTAATTAGCACAGAAAACCCCCTAGCCAGCGGTCAGGGGGTGTTGCTGCAAATGTTTTGGTTATTTGGGGAATGCGAAGTGAGGGGATGACCCTTGTGATCGCGACAAGAGCGATCGCTTAAGCCTTCATTGGTTACAACAACCTGGCTCTACTCAGACCAAGGAAGGTACAGCGAAGCGGAACCACTGTTGAAAAAAGCATTAGAACTCTGGCTCTACCATAAAAGAGGCGGAAGAACCGTTTTTTTTTAA
>CAZZYE010000372.1:0-2252 GCA_964658145.1 uncultured Stigonema sp. | reverse complement strand
ATCAAAGTCACCTAGTTGCAAGTTGTGTTCAGCAATGGGTTCTGGAGTTGGAGACTGGGATGAGTTGGATTCAATCGGCATGATTATATAGTACTCTTTGTCAAGAGATGTAGTTCTCCATTTTTGAATTTTGAATTGTTTTGTCATGCTGCACACGTCTCCTCTTTTGTGACCTTAATACTTCCGTCTGCTTGCTCACTGTAGCTTTTATACCCTCTCCACTTAACTTCAATGTCAAGCCGCCAAATCTCTCTGATAAAACCAACAGGAGATTTATACAAACAAGGTTCAAGGTTTTTCTCAACGAGCGAAAACAAATGGTTGTTGTCAACCGACCTTTTGATCCGCTCACCTGAATTAATCAAGCCTTCAACAGCCTCTCTTTGATCTTTGCTGTAGACGATAGGGTCTATGTATTCTCGATTTAGCCTAAACTCGAAATAACGTTGTAAGTTGATTTCGTCATAGATGTTTGTACCATGACGTTCTGTCCAAGGGTCAATATAGTCAAGATTTTCAAGATGTTTCCCTTGTTCAAAATATTGTATGGCAATACCCCAATCTTCTGGATGATATAAAGTCATACCTATCTCACTTTCTTCAGTTTGCATCGATATGAGATGGTAGGCTCATGAATACTACCATCAGGATTAATTGTACCTGGTTCACCAGCATTACCTACTTGTTCAACATTTTCAACTTCCCAAGTACCACCATCAACTTCACGTCCATATCTTTCGGCTTCTCTTTGACAATCAGAAGACCTTGCTACATTAACATAGACATAATCCCCGACGTTGTGCCGACCTGGTTCAATTTTTCTGTGTGATGGTGGTACTCGTCTTACTGGAACCCTTCTCACCACTCCTGTAACTGTGTTTTTAATCAGGTAGTACACTACTCCACCAATAACTACAGTACCAGTTACCACGCATGAAGGAACATCCCTACAAGCAGGTGCAGTTATGGGGTTGGCTTGGGCTGGCGTGCCAAAGTCAGAACAAAGTAAAAGCGTCAGAACGCTTGCAGCAACAATCTTTTTCATGAATTTTAAGGCTTATAGGTTTGATAAATCTCATTTATGGCAGCCTCTAGATGATTGACCACTTTTTCCAGTCCTGGCTGTTCATTCGACCAGTTAGCAATGGCATCCAGCAAGTCTTTGTAAGAAAAGCCTTCTTGTTTCAAGGTTGTGATGAATTCGCCCATGAATTTAGCAAGTGCCTCGCGACGGTAATCTTGTAGAGCGTGTCTAATGGCAGTAATACTTTCGTTGTCCATTACAGATCCCGATTACGAATAATGAAATATCTCAAAGCTTGGGCAATAGCAGCAGCATCCCTTCCATAAAAAGTTTGCTTGTCGCCATTGCTCCACGTGATGTAGCAAACGAGCCTTTGATCAACTCTAGAAAATCGAATCTGACGAGCATGAGATAAGTTCAGCCAGCCGCTTGTTGGTGTTGGGCAAAGCATAGGCTACGTGTCGAGTCAATCTCGGCTACGGCATCAAGTAGGTGATGCATTACCGCTGTATCTTTAAAGTCAAAAGCCAAGCCCCCAAGAGCTTGTAGTAAGTTCCGTAGGGTGTAGCCGCGTTCTTCTAGGAGGGGAATGAAATGATCACTCAGGAATCGTTGCAACGTGAGTTCGCGGTTGACCCGAAGAAGAATTTGAACTTGCTTAGGTGTCATGCCTGCCATAGTCCAGTCCGGGGCAAATTCTTTTGGTAGCAACGCCAGTCAGTGATCGTTTACTTCGAGAGCTTCTAGCACGGATAGATACCATTGCAAAGACTGGATGGTTTTATCTCGTCCCCTTGCGGTGTCAAGGACTAGCTGGCTGTATTCCTTGCCTTTCTCGGTTGGTAAATAAGCGGGGTTTTTTCCCTCTGGGTTGTTGATTTGGAAGCCTTGCTCTAGCAGTAGCTTGTTGACTCGGATCGCCGTCCAGTTCTCTCCGGTGGTTTCGGTCAACTTTTCGGCTAATGCCGTGGGGCGAACCAATTCGGCTTCTATTGAAACTGACAGTAACGCCTTTGCGGCTTCAATGGTGGCGGTGTGTTGGGGGTGGATGCGTGCGATCGCATTTCCCTTTGCTCCCGCGATTACAGCAATTTTCAGGTAATCAAACCACAGTTGTAGGGGCGAACGGCCATTCGCCCCTACAAACGGTGTGGTTCATTTAGGTGAAAATTGCTGTAAGTTAGGGTGTAAGTCGGTGTTGCCTAGTACTAAGTCAACGACTTGCGCT
>CAZZYE010000371.1:0-7314 GCA_964658145.1 uncultured Stigonema sp. | reverse complement strand
GACTTTTGACTTCCTGCAAGGCGGTCAGGAGTCTCCTTATTCTTTCAGCAGTAAGTAATATAGTTCGCCATCGCCACCTGTAACACCAGCGCGGAGACCTGCTAGGGTGCCTGCTCCCATATAATAATCTACCCGACCCGGTCCTTTGATAGCGCTTCCTGTATCTTGGTCAAGCACAAAGCGGCTAACAGTACGATACTCCAGCTTTCCACTCTCTGCAGGGTAGGGCAAGCTGGCATTGACTAGCGCTAGTGCTCCCGGAGGCATGATAGACTTATCTGTAGCAATTGAACGCTCTGGTGTCACTGGCACACGAATACTCCCCATAGCTGAACCACCTTTAGTTTCGCCGAAAAAGATAAACCGTTTCCAGCGTGGCAAATAATTATTCATCTCTTGAGGATTGTGTTGGAAATAGCGAACTATAGCTGGTAGGGTTAAACCTTGTGGGGGAACTTTGCCATCGTTGAGCAGTTCACGCCCGATACTAGTCCAAGGGTAGTCTGTTGCACCCGCATAGCTGACAGACGTTGTTGTGCCGTCAGTTAAGTTGAGTTGGGCAGAACCTTGGATTTGGATCAAGTAGGGTTCTAGGCGATCGCGGAACCAAAACAGTTCCAAACCGTGCAAGCGACTTTTATTACCTAGTAAACCATCTTTCCCTTCTAAATCTATTCGTTTCGGGTGGGGTTTCGCCCATTGGTCAAAGTTCGGCGGCATCCGGTAAAGGGGATACTTATATACCGATGTGCGAACACGACTAGCAGTATAAACTGGCTCATAGTAGGAGGTAAACTTAACCGTACCCCTGCCGTCGTTGCCAACTGATTTGTAAAAAACAAACTCCCGACTCACAGCAGCTTGTAGTTGTGCTGGTGAGTTAGAGTCAATAACCAGTTGGCGAAAACGTTGCAAACTACGACGGACGTGTTCAACAGTAATCTCCGGTATTGGATAATTATGATACGCTGCAATCGCCTTATCAGTTGTCAAGTAACGCAGGCTGTTGTCAATTGACGCTAATAGCGCAGAGCGATCGCCTGAGTTCCCGTTTCCACCCCAAATTTGCTCATCCCAACCCAAACAATGGTATGCAAAGGTACACTCTGTTCCGATATTTAATGGTCTTAGCGGTGAGTGTATCTGAGGTTGTCTCGGTACTAGCTGTGGCAATACTTCAGGTTCACTTGGTAAAGGGAGTGGCGGTAAGCCAGGAACCTGAGCAAAAACTGACCAGACCGGGTTTACAAGGGTAATTCCTAGACTTAATGAAACCAAAGCAAGCGTTTTTCTCATGACTTATGCAAATCTTTCCACACTAGAACTAAAAATTGGTTCTACCCGGATTGCCACTATCCGAGATGGACGAACCACCATATACTCACCTTGAATATTCTTGATCGGCACGTTGATAAAGTCATCAGAAGCAGACTTTGGTGTAAGTTCGCCGCTGTACCACTTCTGAAAATCTTGAATTGTCGGAAAACGTACTTCTTCCCGGTGACCACTTTCCATAAGGAGATGTACTGCGTATTCATTTGGAGTTCTGGGCATAACGTTGAATCATTTGAAACACATCCAACCCATTTTCAACCACACAACCCTCGAATGGGAAGGGGAGTGGGGGAGATGAGGGAGATGGGGGAGTAATATCATCCTCCTCATCCTCCTCATCTCCCCTATGACGGTTGCTTCTCTACAAACTGTTCAGGCAAACAATTGAAGTTTAGCAAAAACAGGCGCGTCACACTCAGGGAAAAAGCTAGAGGGCGGCTATGGGCGTGAGTCGTAATATCTATCTGAAATGCTGATTTTTGATGTTAGCCATTGACTGCTGTGTCACAATAAAATTAATAATTACCACATGAAATTTTAATGAATTAAATTTTGGACAAATTTGTCCAAAGTCCAATTATTTCCACCGTCATGTACTAGATATGTAAATACCTCAATACAGTTCCGGTAAGCACCCAGACAGAAACCCGGTTTCTTTGCCTAAGTCCTATAAGTCAGTGGTCTGGCTAAAATAAACAAATAGAGTTCGGCTCCCCCTTCCCTATAAGGGAAGGGGGCTGGGGAGTTAGGTTTTTGATGACTAAATCGATACACCTAGATGTAAGCTTGTACGAAGTTCATTTTTCTAGAGACAGTTGAAATAGCGTTTTATGTCAATTATTGCTCTCAGAGCATGGTATGTTGAAGATTACGAGCCGATTCCAGAACTGGAAAAACGTCCACCAGACATTCGCCTCAGTAAAAAAAGCCTGCTGAAATCAGGATTAAGAGCAGATTTCTTAGAAGACACTGACGAAGTTAAAAAATCTACTTGGTTTAGGCGCTATCTGGAAGGAGAAAACGTTGAATTCTATATTGAAGGTAGTGGGGGCTATTTTGTATCTAACATTGACTTGATAAGTCATGAAATTTATTTTACTAAGCAGTCATTGTTAGCGCAGTTAGAACCAACAATTTTTTTATGCTACCAAACGGAGTATGCAGCAGCAAATGATACCCTCCGAGATGGACTGCTTTATAGTTTGGAAATTCTGAACTTGCGATCGCGTTTGCCTCTAAAACTAGTAGAATCTTATCGTCCCTCTGATAGTCCGCTGCGGTTGGGAAGTGCGAGCATGCGTAAAATCCGTAAGAGTTTACTGTTTATTGCTGACGCCACACCCATTACTACCATTGATGGCAAAGAAACTAACATATTGATTCCCAGTCCAAATGTCTGTGTTGAAATTGGCTATGCTATCCAAAGTAAACGGTCCGATCAAATTTTACTAGCACAAATGCAGCGCCCAGATTTGCCTGGGCAATTTCCCTTTGACTTACCACCAAAGCAAATTGTACAATTTCAAGATGACGCCGAACTAAATAAAATATTGCCCCAAGTCCTTGAAACCCATTTGACGCGATTTAAATTGTTTACTTAAGCGGATACCGATGCATTTAAACATCCTATTTTCGTGTAGCTATTAACAGCCCTAACGAATAGGATTTTAAATGATTTTACCGATTCTAAAAGATAAAAATATCTAGAAAGGTAGATGTTAAAAAAAAGTTAATGAATAACATATATAGGAATCCTATTTAATTTTTGAAATATATGTAGGGTGGGCACTGCCCACCACATCCAGGTTCTGGTGGGCAGTGCCCACCCTACCTGGACTAAAAATTTTTCATGAATGATTTAGGATTCCTATAGTACTAGAATATAAGTAAGACAAATAAGTAATAACTGCTGAATAGTACCGCCATAGATAGATGCAGTAAGTGAATCCTTAATGTTAAAAGTCAACCGCTTACGCCAACAGGACTTAAATCAAAACTCAACACAATCATGGGTTGTACAGAGTGCCAGTGCGATCGCCATCTTGGGAAGCGGCTTGGTACTACTAGGCTGGTGGATCAACCTCGAGTCTCTCACTGATATTTTCTCTTTAAGCATGGTGACCATGAAGGCAAATACAGCGCTATGCTTGATTTTTTCAGGCGTGTCGTTATGGCTGTCTTCTTCCCCCACACCTCTAATTGCCAGAGTATGTGCATTAATAGTTCAACTAATTGGTTCGCTCACAGTTAGTCAATATCTCCTTGGTTGGAATCTTGGTATTGACGAGCTGCTATTCCATGACTCACCAATCGCTGTCATGACATCTCATTCAGGGCGAATGGGGTTAAATACCGCACTGAACTTCATGCTTGTCGGCAGAGCCTTAGAAATTCTGAGCAACCCAAAAACCCAACGTAGCTATTGGTATGCTCAGTTTCTCGCTCTCTTAGCTGGGGGGATTTCTGGACTAGCGCTGATGGGATATGCCTACAAAGTGGAAATTCTCCACCACATATTCCCCCACACAACGTCAATGGCGTTACACACCGCAGCAACTTTCGCAGTGCTGTGCGTAGGAATTCTGTGGGCGCAGACAGATCAAGGGTTAATGCAGGTAGTAACAAGCGATACCTATGGCGGATTGTTGGCGGGTCGCCTGTTAGTTGCTACGGTCACTGTGCCTTTTGTGCTGGGGTGGTTAATTTTACAAGGACAACGGGCAGAAATCTACAGACCGGCGTTTGGGTTATCACTGCTTGTCGTGGTGCTAATTATTAGTTTCTGTGTTTTGATTTGGCATAATGCAGCGTTAGTTGAAGGTATAAGTAAGGAACGCGATCGCGCCAAACAAGCATTGAGAGTAAAGGAAGAAAAACTGAATAGTTTCGTAGATGCTGATCTCATCGGCATTATATTTGCCGACATTAACGGCAGTATCCAGCAAGCAAACGACGAATTTCTGCGGATGATTGGCTATACGCAAGAGGATCTCCAAGCAGGTAAGATTAGCTGGATTTCGCTCACGGCGCCAGAGTATCTACCCCTAGATGAACAAGGTATTGCCGAAGCCAAGGCAAACGGTGCTTGCACACCCTACGAGAAAGAATATATTCGCAAGGATGGTAGCCGCATTCCAGTTTTAGTTGGTTACACCTTGGTGGGAGAAAAAAGAGAAGAGTCAGTAGCATTTATCCTAGATTTGAGCGATCGCAAGCAGTCTCTGGAAGCACTACGTCAAAGTGAAGAGCGATTCCGGTTGGCGGTTGATAATATCCCTGATGCCTTTGTGATCTACGATGCTCAACGGCGCTTACAATTTGTCAATGCTGCAACATTGAAGCGCCTGAGAAAGTCAAAAGAGGAAATTCTTGGACGCACTGACGAGGAGATACTTCCATTTGCAGTGTGTGAACCTTATCTTGCAACTTTGATTAAGGCTCAAGAAACACGGTCATGCGAAACGATAGAAGTCACTTTAAATTTACCTAATAATAGCACTATCACTACATTTATTAAGTATGTGCCGATTCTGGATGAAAAGGGACAAATATATCAGATTCTAGGATTCGCTGAGGACATTACAGTCCGCAAGCAAGCAGAGTCCGCACTTAGCAATCAGCAAAAATGGCTAAAAGAGGTGCTAAACCTAATGCCAACCCCACTGCTATTTATCGAACCGGGAACAGCAAAGGTAACTCTCGCCAACCTCGCTGCTGACGAAGTAGCTGGGGGCAAATTTCCCAAGACTGATTCAGCAGAAGACTATCGAAGCGTTTACTACTCTACCGACGCAGACGGAAATCCCATCCCGCATGAACAGACTCCTGGTATACGTGTGGCACGTGGCGAACGCCTTGAGGGACTTGAACTAGACTGGCACACACCAAGTGATATCCGCTCCCTGTTAATATTTGCTGATACCTTGCCAGCGATGCACGGTCATCCGGCTACCTGTGTATTGACATTCCAAGACATTACCGATCTCAAGCGAGTCGAAAAAGCGTTGTCATTGGGCTATAAAAGGCTCCAGCTACTATTTAATACAGCAAGCGATCTTCTCTCAAGCCAGCAGCCAGTGGCACTAGTTGATAGTTTGTTCAAAAAACTCACTGAGCAAATTGGTTTAGATATTTACGAGCATTATTTGGTCAAGGAAAACCAACAGACATTGCATCTAGCTTCATGTAGTGGCATAGAGTCAGAACTAGCCAAAGAAATTGAGTGGCTGGAGTTTGGGCAATCAGTGTGCGGCACTGTAGCAGCACTCCGCAATCCAATTGCTGTCTGGGATGTGCAACAATCAACTGACCCGAAAACAGAACTCATTCGCTCTCTGGGCATAACAGCTTATTATTGTTACCCGTTAATAGCACAGGAGCAGCTTTTGGGTACGCTTTCCTTTGGCAGCCGCAGCCGATCTAAGTTTAGCCAAAATGAAATCGGGATGATGCAAGCAGTTTGTGACCAAATAGCGATCGCAATGGAACGCGCTAGCTTGATTGCTTCTTTGCAGCAGCAAACTGAGCAGTTAAGAGAAGCAAACCGCATGAAAGATGAGTTTCTGGCAATATTGTCCCACGAATTGCGATCGCCCCTCAACGCTATCCTTGGTTGGGCGCAGCTTTTGCGTTCCCGCAAGCTGGATGAAAACAAGATCGCTCAAGCAATAGAAACAATTGAGCGTAATGCTAGGGCGCAAAGGCAGCTTATTGAAGATTTGCTGGATATTTCGCGGATGGTTAGAGGTAAGTTGCGTCTTAATGTCCGTACTTGCGATCTGGTTCCGATTATTGAGGCAGCGATTGAGACTGTACGCTTATCCGCAGAGGCAAAGAAAATCGATTTGAGATTTGAGAAAATTGCCAGCAACGATCTACAGAGATCTAAAGCAAAAGAACAGACAAATATCGGCACGGCAGATGCCAGCGACGGGAAACCCGTCTTCAGCACTGGCGCAGCAACGCACTGGTTTGTCCATCTGCCTACCCTCCAGGAAGCCGCCCAGAGGGCGTCTACATCAGCGGTTGAAAATCAAACTTTCTTGGTTTCTGGAGACGCAGAACGCTTGCAGCAAGTCATCTGGAATTTGCTATCCAATGCCATCAAGTTCACAAACACAGGGGGAAGGGTAGAGGTGCAATTGTCAGTAGAAGGGAGTAGGGAATGGGGAGTAGGGAGTAGGGAAACAGATCCTCACTCCCCATTGCCGGTGCCCCATTCCCCAATCGCTAGCTACGCCAAAATCACTGTGAATGACACAGGTATTGGTATTAATTCTGAGTTTCTCCCTTATGTCTTCGATCGCTTTCGTCAAGCTGATAGTTCCAGTACAAGAGCTCATGGTGGTCTAGGATTAGGGCTGGCGATCGTGCGTCATTTAATAGAACTACATGGTGGTAATGTTTACGTTGACAGTCCGGGTGAGGACAAAGGCACAACGTTTACAGTCATACTGCCACTCGTTAAGGAAAGTAGCCTTAGCAATGAAGTTTCTGACACCCTTGCGAACCCTGCCTTTATCTCCCTTAAAGGTGTGAAGGTACTCATTGTAGACGACGAAGCCGATACTCGTGACTATCTCACTACAGCACTTCAACAGTGCCAAGCTGAAGTGATGGCGGTTGCATCAGCGCAGGAAGCACTGGATGCAATGCAAGAGTGGAAACCAGATGTTTTGGTGAGTGATATTAGTATGCCCAAGGAGGACGGTTACTTTTTGATTCGCGAAGTGCGTAGACGCGAAGCGGATTTGAGTCAGACATCACCTGAACATACTGCAAACATGTCGCTATCACCACCAAGGCGAAAGATTCCAGCTGCGGCGTTGACAGCATATGCTAGAACAGAGGATCGCATGCAAGCTATTAAAGAAGGTTTTCAACTGCATTTGCCTAAACCTGTTGATCCAGTTGAGTTAGCTACAGTAGTCGCTAGCCTAGTTGACCGTACTGCTTGAAAAATCAACTTTAAGAGGGAAC
>CAZZYE010000370.1:0-7315 GCA_964658145.1 uncultured Stigonema sp. | reverse complement strand
CCCCCTTTCTAAGGGGGGTTGGGGGGATCTTCAGGGAGTAAACGCTACTAAGGGAACACCAAGAAATAAATAGCCCCAAATTGTAGGGGCGGGGTTACCCCGCCCTTACTTACGAATGATACGATTGATGGGCTTATGGGTGGGATATTTTATTTTCTGGAAGTCTCTAACTGAACTGTATTGATGTATAAACCAGTAATATCATCAACTTTTGCGTCAAATTCTTCGTCAAGAGGGGGCCGCCTCTGCATAACTATATTAATGTGCAACTGCACCACCACCTGACTTCACCTTCTTACAGAAAAGTAAGGCAATGGCGCTTACCAGTAACCCAAATGCAATGAAGTAAAAGCAATCGTTGAAAGCGATCACATAAGCTTCACGACGGACGATATTAGCGATCGCTCCCAGCGCTCGATTGTGGGCAGTATCGGGATCGCTTCCATGACTGATGAAATACTGAGTCATCTGGTCGATTCGCTGTTGGGTTTGGGGATGATACGAACTCACCGCTTCTCCGATGCGCTCAGAGTGAAATTGCTCTCGCCTGGTCAACAGCGTTTTCAAAGAAGCAATCCCTATTGACCCTCCCATGTTGCGCATCATGTTAAATAAACTTGAGGCTGATGCTGCCTGTTGTGGTTCAATGTTGGCTGTGGCAATAGTCGTAAGTGGCAAAATCATCAGTGGTTGTCCCAAAGCCCTGACTAGCTGAGACCATCGCAGTTCCTGGACGGCTGTATCGTGGCTCATGTCCGAGTTGATAAAACAACTGATCGCAAACAGGCTAAACCCTACCGCCGCCACAAAGCGAATATCAAAGCGCTGCGTTAGTTTAGGCACTAATGGAATCAAGAACAGTTGCGGCACTCCCGACCAAGCAATCACCTCACCAATTTGTAAGGGACTGTAATCTTTAATTAAACCGAGATACACTGGCAAAAGATACACTGTGCCATAGAGTCCCAGTCCCAGTGACAATCCCGCCACACTGCTAATGCCAAAATTGCGGCGCTTTAACAAGCGCAGATTGATAAACGGCTGCTTTCGGGTCAGCTCAATCCAGATGAACAGAGTGATAAAAATCACTGCCACTACAGTTAAGTAGCGAATCGCCTTGGAACCAAACCAGTCGTACTCTTGCCCTTGCTCTAGAACCACTTCCAGCGCCCCAAGACCGATCGCCATGCTCAAGATACCCCACCAGTCGCCTTGCTTCAATAGTTCCAGTTGCAATGGCTGAGCATCAATGGCGTACAAAACTATGGCGATGAGTAGTATCCCTGGAACTATATTCAAGTAGAAGTTGTACTCCCAGCCAAAGTTATCCGTCAGCCAACCCCCGATTGTGGGACCAATCGATGGCGCAAAGGTGGCTGTCATAGAAAACAGTGCCAGTCCAATCGGCTGTTTGGCTTTTGGTAAAGTCCTCAGCACAATCGTCAAGGACATGGGAATCAGCACACCGCCTGTGAATCCTTGCCCAGCACGAAACAGAATCATCTGACCCAGACTCTCGGACCAAGCACAGCAAATGGAAAAGAACAGAAACAAGATGGAATTACCCACCAGATACCACCGCACAGAAAACACTTGCGATAGCCAGCCTGTCAGGGGGATGGTGACAATCTCAGCTACCAGATAGCTCGTTGAGATCCACGATCCTTCCTCTTGAGTCGCACCGATCGCCCCGGAAATCTGTTCCAGCGAGGAGTTAGTAATCTGAATATCCAACACCGCCATGAAGGCTCCCAACATAGCTCCCATCACACCGATCCAGGTTTTCATGGGCACCTTGGACGGTTGTGATGGGGCTGATGGCGTTTGACCTTTGTTTTTACCTGCTGTTGTATCAGCCACAAAATTGCTCCTACTATTTCACATTCACGCTGGGTTCAACTGACAGTCCAGGTACGATCCGCGATTCATAACCCCGAATGCTATTTGTGTCGAAGACAATTTTCACTGGGACACGTTGGACAATCTTCGTGAAGTTGCCGGTGGCATTATCTGAAGGCAACAAGGCAAACGTCGAACCTGACCCTGGCGAAAAACTATTGACGTAACCCTTGAAGGTGCGATCGGGAATGGCATCAATGCGGATTTCTACCGGCTGCCCGATACGCATATGTGCAAGCTGGGTTTCTTTGAAGTTGGCAATCACCCACGGATCGTCCTGCGTAATCGCCATCAGTGGTGTCCCTGGTTGCACCCGTTGCCCAACTTGGGCGGTTTTGTTCCCCACCCTTCCAGCACTGGGAGCGTAAATGTTGGTGTAGGACAACTGCAACTTGGCATTGTTGAGATTGGCTTGTGATTGGGCGATCTGAGCTTGGGCAGCTTGGTAATTCGCTTGATTCACTTTAGTTTGCTCCCCAGTAGCTTTTGCCTGTACCAGTCCGCCTTGAGTTGCCGCTAATTGCGCTTGGGCTTTAGTCACATTCTCTTGAGCTTGAGCTAGGTTAGCTTGAGCTTGCAACACTCCTTGCACGGCAGAATTTTTCTTTGCCACGTCAACATAGTAGGTATCTTGGGCACTCTCAAGCTGTTGACGCGGTACGACTCCTTGCGCATACAAAGTTTTGTAGCGGTTATAGTCGGCTTGTGCCTTGACCAAATCTGCCTGTGCCTGATTCACAGCCGCTTGGGCTGCTGGCACTCCTGCTTGCGCTACCTTGACGCTCGCAATGGCGGTGGAAATTGACGCTCTAGCACTGCCAACGTTTCCTTGCGCCTGCTGCGTATTACCTAAAGCATTTCCTGATGCCAGATTAATATTAGACTGGGCTGCATTTGCTTGACGTTGAGCCGCTTCCAGCGCTGCTTGTACTTGCTGCAATTGCACCTGATAGTCGCGCGGATCGAGTTTCACCAACAGTTGATCTGCTTGCACATGCTGGTTATCATTCACCAGCACTTCGGTGACTGTGCCATTAATTCGGCTACTAACTGGGTGAACGTCAGCTGTTGTATAGGCGTCATCTGTTGATTGGTGGGTATTCGCGTACATCCACCAGCGAATACCAAACACACCAGCAACCACTGCCACTACACCTGCACCGACCAAAAGTATTAACCGCCTGCGACCTTTCGGCTTTGGCTTAGATTCGTCTTTCTTTTGTTCGGGATCAGATGGCGATTGTTTTTCCTCTGTTTCTGGATTGGTTTCAGGCTCGACCACTCGTGCCTTTGGCTGCTCAACTCGCACTATTGTTTCTGCTGCAGTGGGGATGACAAGTTTATCAGTTTCGGCAACCTGATTTAACTCCTGATCTCGCACTGCGCTTCCTTTTCCGTTTAAATAATTGCTTGAGCGTTTCATAATCTTTACCTCCGCCATTGAAAATGTTTTGATAAAGCAGAATTGTTAACCATCTATCTAGTCTTTAAGTATTTATTACTTAGAACACGTAATATCTAGCAATCACAAAGTAATTCTGGTAAGAGCAAGCAGCAACACTTTGTTTCAAGTCTTAACCTGCAACTAAGGTAGGTAACAAGTCATGCTTACTTACTAGTATGTAAGTTAAAGCCGTAATCATTGCGTCCGCTCGAGGGATTAATCATAGGGATCTTAACTGTCTGTAGTTAAAGTATAGGACGCTCAAGTTTTACCGCAAATCTACACTAAGTTAGATGAATGCTAGAGATAATTACTTTATCAATATACACTAAGTTAGATGAATGCCAAGGATGATTCATTAGTAAGCTTTATGGGAGCTATACTTACTTACAGAAAAGTAAGATTTAGCCCTTGTGACACCGACAACAAAAAGAACGACAAAAAAAACGATTGCAGGGGCGCACAAAGCCCACAACGCGGAGGCTACCAAGGCAGCGATTCTGGATGCGGCGGAAGCTGAATTTGCCAAGTTGGGACTGACGGCGGCGCATACTGAGGCGATCGCGTCGAAATCGGGTGTCACTAAGACGATGATTTACTACTACTTCGAGAACAAAGAGGGGTTGTACTTGGCAGTGCTGGAGCGGGCTTTCATCCAGCGTTTTCGCGAACTTGAACAGATGCAACTGGAGCAGTTACCCCCCGAAAGGGCTTTGCAGGGCTTCTTGGAGTGGTTTCTCTCTGAGATCTCGTGCCATACCAACTTAGCCGATATCTTAATGTATGAAGCTATGCAAAATAAAGGAAAATACTATAAGCAGATCGGAATACTCAGGCTCTATCAGACATTGATTGCGATTTTGGAGCAGGGAATGGCTTGTGGTGTCTTCCGTCCTTTAGAACCACAGCACACAGCCGTCAATATTGTTGCCGTCTGCACCTTCTACTTTGCCATGCGCGAGAACATCAAACACTTATGGTCAAATAAAAAACTGCTGAGCAAAACAATGCTGGAACAGCATCAGCAGGAAGCCATTGACTTAGTTATGGCTGGTGTGCGGGCTTAGAGTATGGGAACGATAAAAAGAGACTGCTATTTGCGTAGATATGCGGTTGACCAGGAAATGATAACTAAGGATGATTAGTTAAGACTGAGTATAAAAATGAGTAACTAATTTAACCTTAGGAATGAGAAGATGCTGTCTCTATTAAAACCTACTTACGCAGATTTCAATTCTATTAGTTCATAGAAGCGGATTTTGTCCGTTTAGGCACAGATTTCTAGTCTGAGTGATACTAGTTTATAGGATAATTTGTCAGAATGAGTTTTAATATGCTTAATAAATTTAACCCACTAAACGAAGAGGAGGATGTCATTTTATTAGATAACACTATATTTGATGTCATTCAAATCAGAGATAAAATAATTCAAGATTTTGAACCTAGAGGAAATGATTTAAACTTTGTCAACAAAAACTCATTTATTAAAAAATATTTTAAACGAATAAACGTTCAAGGTATTTTTAATCGAGTTGAATGGAAATTTGCCCAAAGAAAAGGAATAAAATGCGAACTCTTAATGCCTGATAATAACAGTCAAAAAGGCATCCTTCAAATTCGAGTAATTTTAGAATTTTTAGCTTCAAAAAAACAAGTCTCATCAATGGTTGACACTCATAATATATCGGAATCATCGCTTAGTAGAGATAGGAAAAGTGCAGAAAACTTTGAGTTAAAAGTTTTGCTAGATTTTTGTTCTGACGAAATTAAAGAAAATCAAAACCAACAAAAAATTGTTGCGTGACTCAGGTTCGTTTTCCTCTTCTCCTCTGCGCCAAGGAGATGGCGGACGAATACATCTCGATTAGTGATGTCGAACGCGAGGCTGATCGGGAGCATCCCCCCTAAAAAAGCAATACGCTTGCTGTTAGTAGCGTTTACTCCCTGAAGATCCCCCCAACCCCCCTTAAAAAGGGGGGCTAAGTTCCCCCCTTTTTAAGGGGGGCTAGGGGGGATCGACTTCTTATCCTTTGAAGTATTGGATGGCGGACCGAAAAGCCCGCCATCTGCTAGGTACGGAATTAACCCAACTGACTTAACCAAGTACCCATATCTACCGCTAACTTTTGCCCCAACTTCAACAATTGAGGACACCGAGTAGTATCTTTACCATTGGCAATTGCGGCAATACACTGTGGCAGAATTTGATTGTGCAGACGGCTGAAGTATAGTTCTTGGGATCGCTCAAGGGAGATCCCTAGATTTAGCTGATAGCCCACATCAATCAACCGCTCTAACTGTTGGATATCTGCATCAAAAGTACTATTGGGATCGTGCAATAATTGCCAGAGCGATCGCAAGATCAACTGCTCCAACATCACTTTACCTTCGGGAATATTCATCCGACAGAGTAGGTGCTTCGCTTCGGTGGCGATCGCCTCTAATTCGACTATATGCTTCCCATGTGATAGCGGATTGCTGATGTCTTGCTCCAGGGATCGCAAAGTCATCATACACCGATGTCCTAAGGCAATCTCTGCTGCCACCTGCAACTCTTGCGGCGCGGCTAGTTCATCCCGATGGAATGCCATCAATATACCGTAGTTTTCCCGATATGCTTGTGTATAAAGCTGATCTAACCGTGTCAGTGTTTCTTGACTCAGCAGCCGCATGAGGCGATGGCGTTCCTCGGCAAATAGATTCTGCAAGCTGTACGCTTCTTCCCCAAACAACTGAGCCATCACCAAAATAGTGTGCGCCACACTAGCCTGTTCCAGCGCTGCAAACACCTGTTCTTTCAACTGAGTGTAAGTACGCCGTGCCTCGTCGAGTTTAATGCAACAGTGAAAATCCCAGCCGCCAAGATGGAGAACAGCAAACACCAAATGTTCGCTTTCCCAGGTAATATCTGACACTAGCTTCAAATTTCCCACCGCCAGAGTCAACGATCCCAACCTTTGCAGTTGATAATCTAGCTCGTAAGCGGTGTAGCAATAAACCTGCTTGTGGTAGGGAAGAGAACATTTGATCGCACCATTTTGTCCAGAGGCAGCCGATCGCGTTTCTGGTTTATGATTGGTAAACAGCGAAGTAATGGCGTAATGGGCTGCTACTTGCTTGAAACTAACTTGAGCAGTCACCACCTGCTGACGATAGACTTCAGCACCGTCCTTGAATATATCTATATTACTGGGGGCTAAAGCAAGGCGTTTGATAAAGCCGAGTTCCAACTGTACACCCGCCACAGCCTCCGCCAGTTCCAAAGCATGGGCGGCGTAACGGAGAATCTGCGTCCCCTCTGGGCGGGAGATTTCTTCAAAAAACCACCCACAACTGGTGAACATCAGTAAAGCGTGACGCTGCATTTCCAACAGGCGCAGGGCATCAACTTGTTCAATAGATGTAAGTTTGTGGTTTTGGTGGCTTTCGATGAAGCGACTAACATTTTCAGGGGAGCGATCGCGTATTACCAGGATATACTCATCCCGTGCTTGCCAGGGATCGCGGAAAAATTGTTTGCCATGTTCCTCATACACGAATGTTAGCTGATCCCGCAGCCAATTCAAGGCATCGCGCAAGGGGCGACGCCATTGCTGATGCCATCCTCCGCCACCGCCGCAACCGCAGTCATCCTGCCATCTGTCTACACCGTGGGCACAACTCCATGCCGTTACTGACTTCAATTCAACTTCCCAGGTGGGAGGATTTAAGCTGAGGTAGTGGGCAAAGTTCGTGACTGTCCAACCCCGATTAGGAAACTCTTCTTTAAAGGCGTAGGCTAAAGTTTTTTCAGTTCCGCCTTTATGGTGTCCAAAGGTTTCTCCATCAGTCGCCACTGAAATCAATTGTGCGGGGCGATGATCCCCACGCACTGCAGCACCAATGCGTCCTGCTAAGTGACTGGAACTGTAAACGACATCACTGTAACCCATATCCCGCGAGATGGGACCATCGTAGAAAAAGATATCGATG
>CAZZYE010000369.1:0-7325 GCA_964658145.1 uncultured Stigonema sp. | reverse complement strand
TAGCAATTAGCAATCAACAATCAGCGGCACAGCGAAATCCAGCAAAAATTTGGCGCACACTGGGATAATACCAGTTGCGAAAACTAGAACGTAGCACCCAAGAACCGGTTGCCCAGCTACCACCTTTTAAAACACGGTGTTGGTTGTCAAAATAAACTTGGGAGTATCCTATGTAAGGATAACTTTGGAAACCAGGGTAACCATCAAACCAAGAAGCCGTCCACTCCCAGACATTCCCTAAAGCATCGTGCAAACCATAGGCACTAGCCTGTGCAGGGTAAGCATCTACAGGCGTTGTTTTTTCTCTCACGTTGCCATAATTACAATATTCAAGTGTTGGTTCTTCATCCCCCCAAGGATAGGTGCGGCGACGGTTAGCTTTTGCATCCCAAGTTGCTGCTTTTTCCCATTCGGCTTCTGTGGGTAGTCGCTTGCTAACAAACCGCGAGTAGGCTTCTGCTTCGTACCAACTCACGCCGTAAACTGGGTGATGATCCCAAATGGGATCATCGCACCAGTACAGGGGTTGTTTCACCTGCTCAGTTTGCAGCCATTCCCAGCCCGCTTGCGACCACCAATAAGGATTTTGGTAGCCACTCGCCTCTATGAATGCTCGATATTGCCCACAAGTCACCGGGTAGCGGTCAATCAAATAGGCTTCTAAATATATCCTATGCATGGGGCGCTCGTTATCGAGAGCATCTATTGAGTCGTTACCCATCTCAAATTCACCTGCGGGGATATGAATCATCTCAGCAAGATTTTGAACCGCACCCTGTAGCAGATGGACGCAGATATTTGTCTGTTCTTTGGCTTTGTATCCGCGTGTGTCGGCGGTTACAATTTTGGATTGAGCTGATAGTTGATGGGTGATATTTGATAGTCGCTGCAATTCCAGCACAAAGGTGATAATCTCGCTGTGTTGGCTTTCATGCTGGAGCAAAAAGCGCCAAAGACTTTCTTGCTGCTCTAAATCAGCTACTTCTAGGTAATCCAGAACTTTTTCTCTAACAGTGTTCAGGTAGTAACGGATTTCTTCTCGGTTTGGTAATTTGATGCGCTCTGTTTTGGGTAAACCATCAGCAGCAAACAGATTACGGTATTGCGGAAACAAACACCTGAAGCCTGCACTACGTTCTAGTAGCCACAAAGACTCAGTATAAGCAATGTGCCCTAAATGCCAGCCAACAGGGCTAAAGTCAGGATGAGCCTGACAACAGAAGGTAGTTTCGTTCATACCCTCGAATAGAGCGAGAGTTTTAGCACGACACTCGTGGAAGGCGCAAGCGATCGCCTCTTTTAAACTAGATCTGCGTAATTCGGATATCACGGTCTTCTTTCACACTGATGATGCTATTTTCCGGGCATGAAGTCCAATTCCCAGGAAATATGGGTTCAGACGCAATGATTACGGACTGGGGAAAAGTTGGATCATTAGTAGTCCAGTAAAGAGAGGGAGCAGGTGATTTTGTGCTAAAGCGAGAAGCAATCAGCCTATGTCCATCACTGATGACTACATTGGCAGAGAAATTTGTTTCATAGCCCTTCGCTAATTCTATTAGCGTTATGAATGTTGCATGTAAAGCCTGCTCTAAACTTTTATCTGGATTTGCTTGCAAGAGGGTAATAAGCAAAGCAAATATGTGTTCTGAATCTGTGGTACCGCTAATTTCTTCGTAAATTTCATCACTTAATTGCTTGCGTATTTCTCTGTAAAGTGTCTGCTGGAACTTCTCGATCAGACCATTGTGAGTGAATAACAAACGCTGATATTTAAATGGTTGACAGTTGCTAAAATCTAACGCTTGTCCTGGTGTCGCACTGCGAACATAGCTGACCACACATCCAGACTCGACGTAACGGCTGATACTTTGTATGTTAACATCATTCCAAATAGGCAGTGTATTTTTGTAGGTAAATGGTTCGGTATCTCTTTGAGCATGATACCAACCAACGCCAAAACCATCTGCATTCACTGTCCCAGAAAGCATTTCTCGAGGTTTATAGCTTTGGACTATGAGCGAATGTTCTGGTTCACATAGTAGAGACTCCAAAGAAATAGGTGAACCGAGGTAGGCAAGTAATCGGCACATAAGTATTTACTTTTATTCTAAATATTGGATAAATCTTCGCGCTTGAATGCGATCGCCCAATTGCCCTCCTGACAGTGTTAAACTCCTTTTCAATACTTTACATAAGTTAACATTATAGTACCCTTACCCCGTAGCTGGGGTAAGGGCAATTAGAGAACTTCTAGATGAAGGTTTTGTTAACTTTTTCTAACAAAGCTTACTAAAGCTTACGCGGCGGATGAGAATGGAAGGGTGAAGGAAAAAGACGCATTGCTTCATCCAATGTTTAAATGATCGATGAATATATCACACCACGCGAAGCAACTAGGATTTTGGGAGTCCACGCCCAGTCTCTTAGGCGATGGGAAAAAGAGGGCAAAATCAAAGCGTACCGTACTCCAGGAGGTCAAAGGCGTTTCCTCAGAACAGAGATCGAAAAGTTTAGCGGAAGAGAGCGGTCAATTAGAACTGTTTGCTATGCAAGGGTCAGCACTAGTTCCCAACGTGACGATCTTGAGCGACAATCTGAATACCTTAGCGAACGATACCCAGAGGCTGAGTGCATTTGTGAAGTTGGAAGCGGACTCAATTTTAAGAGGAAGAAACTGCTCTCCCTTTTACAACGAGTTATGCAACATGATATTCAAAGGATTATCGTTGCCCACCCTGACCGACTCTGCCGATTCGGATTTGAATTGGTTAGGTGGATATGCGAACAAAATGAGTGCGAACTCGTGGTTCTCGACAACCGTAAACTCTCACCAGAGCAGGAACTCGTGGCAGATATGTTGTCCATCATCCACTGTTTCTCTTCTCGGCTTTACGGACTCAGAAAATTCAAGAGAGAAATCGGGACGGAGTTACGGTCAGAACCCGTTCAAGACTCGTCAACACCTGACCCCGAACAGTGTTGTAAAGATTCCGGTATTTCCATGTGAAGCATTGCATAAAACTTGGAAACAATGGCTTGCGGCTTATCGTTGGGTGTACAACCAATGCATTCAGTTTTTCAATTCAGGATTCGTATTGCCAAAGGGTTTATCACTTGATCAACATATCCAGTCTTTACAACAGATCTCGGAAAACGAATGAACAAAGTGCTTAGGAAAAACTAGGCAAGAGGCTGTATGTGAGGCTGAGCAAGCAAGAAAACAAGCTAAAAAAGCAACTGTTGCAAAACCCAAAGAACGCGGTCAGTTCAAAATGAAGTTCCGTTCATGTCGCGATAAGTCCCAAGCTATCCAATTCAAGAATGATGCTTACATTGGTGGAACTTGGTTCCCGAATAAGGTCAAAGGATTGCTGTTCTGTACAGCAGTGGGCTATCAAATGCCGCTTGAATGCAATTATGGCACAGAGCTTGTTTATCAGCGTGGCTCGTGGTTTGCTTGCTTTCCGCGAGTTGTAAAAACTCCGGGAACCGGAAGCGACAAAGTAATCGCTTTTGACCCAGGTAACCGCACTTTCCTCACAGGCTATGATGGCGAAAACATTTTAGAGATTGGTTCGGGAGATATCGGACGCATCACTAGATTGTGTCTGCACCTTGACAAACTCATTAGCACTCGTGTCAAAGCCAAAGGAAGGGCGAACAAGAAACTCCGTTACAAGCTGGGTCAAGCTATCAAATCTTTAAGATACAAAATTCAAGATTTGGTGGATGATATGCATTCAAAAGCTACAAGCCTAATTGTCAGCAGTTACAAACTGGTTTTCCTTCCAACTTATGAAACATCCCAAATGGTTCTTAGGGCAACAAGGAAGATCAATAAAAAGTCTGTACGTAACATGCTCTCGTGGGCTTTTGGTCGGTTTGCATCTCATCTTGAACAAGCTGCCAAGCGTTGTGGGGTGTTGGTCGTCCGCACCAATGAGTCTTACACCAGTAAAACCTGCCCTCATTGCGGTCATGTTCACCGCAAGTTGGGAGGAAACAAGGTTTTTGAATGCCCAGCCTGCGGATATACTGCGCCGCGTGATTGGGTAGGCGCTGTCAACAATATGTTGGCAGCTTTGCAGGCTATCGCCTTCAACGTTCAGGGAAACCAACTGTCTATTGTTAGTACCGAATCTGTTGATGTTAGAGTTGCGCAATTCCGTGGGGAATGTGAGGCTTAAAGATAGCACGTATAACCGTAACTCAAATTGAGCAGAAATCAGTACTTCAAACTCCAAGCAGCAAAAGCTAACGTACCCCAACCGACAATAAATGCGACTCCTCCCAGAGGCGCAATTGCTCCTAAAGACTTAACGCCAGTTAAGCTCAGGGCATACAGGCTACCTGAGAAAATAGCAATGCCAATAATAAATAGCCATCCAGTTGCTATCAAGATAGGTGGAGGAGACTCAGTGCGACTAAGTAGTAGTGCCACTAACAACAGTGCTAGAGCGTGGTACATTTGGTAACGAGCACCAGTTTCAAAAATTTCCAGGGAGCGATCGCTGATTTTTTCCCGCAAGGCGTGGGAAGCAAAAGCTCCAGCGGCAACAGATAAACCACCTAGAATAGCTGCAAGGCTTAAAAAAATTCGCGTCATATTGCTAATTGCTAATTGCTAATAGTAGCAAGGCAATTAGCTATTAGCCGTTAGGAACCAGATTCATGAAGAGCGAATATCATGTTAGACATCAAAATGATATGAGACTCCTCCGTCTTCATTTACCTTAAAGTTAGCATTGAATTGTTTTGCCTGCTCATCTAGATATTGCTTTGCGGTGGCTGCTGGTAGTTGTGACTGCATTGCAAAGCTTAGAATCGTGACGCGCCCATTATTTTCTTGAATAAGGCGATAAAAAATCGATTGCAGGCGATCGCTAGTCTCTAGCTTCATCGATTTTTTTTCTTGCTGACTTTGACGGTACAATCCCAATGCCATCCAGATCCCTAGTACAGTGGTAGGAACGCCAAAAATCAGACCATGTAAAGCCGTAATATCAAGTAGATAACTAGCGTCTTCATTCTGAAAATCTTGAGCTTCTTCTATGCCTGGTGGGATTGGTTTAAGCAAAGTATTTTTTTCAATGACTGCAGAGGCTGATAACGTCATAAACATGAATCCGAGTGCCAGTAGCCAACCTGTTGCCAATTTTTCAGCAATCTTCATCGTTCTACCTCAGATTTGAACCTTGCTTGCGATTCTAACCTCACTTACGTGTGGCTTCCAGTAGTCGGGAAAAATAGAAGCGAGTTCGAGTCATTGACTGTCTTTGAACTGAAAAGCCTTTACTTTCTAGAATTTTCACCACGTCAGCCTCGCGGTGCAGATAGGCGCGAGTCGCTTTACTTGCTCCTGGAAAGAAACTACCTATTTTCTTCAATAACGTCAGAGCAAAGGTTTTCGGCGCAAAACTGAGAATTATCCGTGACTGTGCCATAGAACAGAGGTGAGAAATCATTTCATCTGCTTTTTCCTGGGGGTAGTGGATCAGCACATCTAGACAAATAACTGTATGGTAGCTACCGCTTAACGTTTCTAAATCCTGCACAGCAAAAGTAGGATTATCAGCATTTCCGAAGATTTCCTTTGCTCTTTCCTTTGCCTCTTCCACCATTTTGTCAGAAATATCACTGCCATAAACCTTTGCTCCAGCTTCTGCTAAGGGAATGCTGAGACTACCGACACCACATCCAGCATCACAGATTGATAGTCCCGCTAAATTGTCATCAGCTTTGAGCCAGCCTAGCACCGTGTCCACAGTTTGTTGATGTCCATGGCGAATGTCTAGCTGAACTTTGTTGACTTCGCCATTACCATAGATGCGTCTCCAGCGGTCAAAGCCTGTGGAGTTGAAATATTCTTTAACAATCGTTTTATCGTCGGCTACTTTCATCAAACTTTAGTTTTAATGTTTCCTAATGGTTTAAAGTACCATGTGCTCGAACCTTCAAGAACACCAATAAATAAGAATCGGGCAACGGATGATGTAGCGGATGTAGCGGATTCCTCTATGTGTGAGACTAACATATAGAGGAATCCGCTACATGCCGTGCTTTTACCGTTACATCATCCGTTGCCAAGATAGTTCTTTGGTAGCTTCGTTAAAATGCCAGCGTAGTAAGTTGGTAGCAGAAGCACTTCTGGCAATTCCTGGTAAACCGATCGCTTCCCTAGGTGCAACCGTTGCAAGTGCGATCGCCCGATCTACGTCGCATATTCCCCACTTCACCAAATTTTGCACTCCTACCAACAAGGGTAAAGTTGTTCCTGATAAAGTTCCATCCGGTAGTCTAGCGGTGCCGTTGTTCACTTCAATTTGCCGAGTGTCCCAAGGATAAATGCCATCGGGTAGCCCCAGAGGTGCAAGGGCATCACTGACTAGGAAAAGCCCTTGTTCGTAACCACTGGCGCGTAATAAAATTTGAATCATTGTTGGGGAAACGTGCTGACCATCGGCTATGAAACCACACATTACGTCAGGATGGGTAATTGCTGCCCCTAGTAATCCCGGTTCACGGTGGTGTAATGGTGGCATAGCATTGAAGGCATGAGTCACCATCGTTGCACCCAGTTCAAAGGCTTGTTGCGCTTGGGTTAATGTGGCTTGGGAATGTCCTAAACTAACGGTAATACCCAGAGAACGTAGATATGGAATGACTTCACCAGTTGGATCTAACTCCGGTGCTAGGGTCATAACTTTCACAATGTCGGCATAATCACCCAAAACCCGCTTTACGAATTCAATGGTTAGTGGTATAAGATACTCTGCTGGGTGTGCACCGCGTTTTTGGAAATTTAGAAATGGTCCTTCTAAATGCACTCCCAAAATCTGAGCCAAGACACCTCTGTGTGCTTGCGGAGAGGGTTTGGGGGTGAAGTTTTCGCTTGCAGCGATGACAGCAAGCGATCGCTGAATATTTTCTACCGAAGTTGTGACAATGGTGGGTAAAAAGGCATCTACTCCTACATCCCATAAAAATTGAGCAATATGAGCTAAAAGGTGAGAGTTTTCCGCTGTCAAATCGGGAAATGCTAATCCCAATGCACCGTTAATCTGCAAATCAACTCCACCTAAGGAAATCCAGTCGCCAGCAACATCTAAAACTGGTAAGTTCGTTGGCGTAATCCTTTTAAGATGTGTACCCATTGGCTCGATTTGCTCAATTATGCCCTCACAATTAACCAAGAGCATTTGCAAATCTTTGTAACCAGGTACTTGAGCGTTGATAATGTTTACACTTTGTGTTGCTTCGGTCATCACCTTCGCGAGAAAATAACTTCATCTGACCCGATTAAGTAGGGAGTAGGGAGTGGG
>CAZZYE010000368.1:0-7354 GCA_964658145.1 uncultured Stigonema sp. | reverse complement strand
ACTCCCCCTACTCCCCACTCCCGTACAGACGTTCCGCCGGAACGTCTCTTCCCTAAATTCATCAAACTTTGGGCAAAGTTAATTTTGGCGTAAGCTGCCATTCGGCTGGGGGACAATTTGCTAATTTCCGGCTGGATTTGGGACGACAACGCCAATGCATTGGGAAATTGCTTTGTCTCTATAAGTAGGCTAAGTTGATTTAGCTGAGCTTGGACGCGCTTGCTTGAGTCAGCAGATGCACCTTGTGCCTGCTGGTAGTACTGTAGAGCAGCCTTAGTGTCTCGTTGAGCGCGGGCTGTATTGCCTAAACTGAATAGAGCCTCACTGGTAGCTTGATTCGATCGCAACGCTTTTGCCACTTCTAAACTTTTCCCCAACACCTCTCGGGATTCCTTTAAATTACCGACGACTCGCAAAACGTTGCCGAGGCTACGCAGTCCTGTAGCTTTGAGAGATGAGTCTGGTTGTTTTTCTAGGGTTTTATCTACCTCCATTAAAGTCTTCTCAGCCTGAAGGTAAAACCCCGAAGCTTGTAAAGCTTGAGCAGAGTTAATGCGGTTACGGGTTAATGTCGCGTCATCACCTATTTGTTGATAAATATTAGCGGCTTGTTGCCAAGTAGTTAGTGCTGCTTCAGTTTTTCCCTGTGCCAATTGTAACCGCCCTTGCACATCTAAGACTTGGGCGAAAATTTGTGGATTTTGGATTTTAGATGGCTGTGGATATCCCAGTAAAATCAGACTATGTGCGATCGCATTCTCTGCTTCTTTCCACAAGCCAAGTTGCTGTAAAGCTAAGGAGAGATTGCTCAGCGCCATCGCTTCCCCTAATCTATCACCAGTGGCTTTAAAAGCTGCTACTGCCTGTTGCAAAACGAGGACCGCCTCAGTAAACTGTCCAGCCTCATATAGTGTTTTACCCTGCTTTACCAAGCTGTCCGTCTGGCTTCCACTGCCCATATCCCCCTTCTCTATAGTCCGCGAAGGCGGGCTTTGTTCCTGTAGCCCCAGGCTTCTAGCCTGTGGGGGAAGTCCCAATGTTACAAAAGGCGATCCCACAATGCATAAAAATGCAGTCATCACCGCCAGTACAAGCTGAGCCATCCCACCCCAACCTGAGCGTTTAGACTTCAGAATGAAATTGGGCTGTAAAGCACGGAAAAATACAGACCGTTTTCTTGCCATGTTCTTTCTCTCGAATTAACAGAGACTAAAGGAATGCCCCAATCCAAACGGGCTGTAAACTCATTGCCCAGCCGCAACTGCAAACCCAAACCGACGTCAGCTAGGGTGTTTGGGTTTTGGTTTAAAGCGTCTTGTTGAGAGTAGCCCCAGGCACTACCCACATCGACAAACGGGATGGCTTGCAAAACACCTTGCCACTTGGGAATCCGTAAAATCGGGTACTGGAGTTCTGCGGTAGCGACGAAACCATTGTCTGTTAGTAGGAGGTCTTGGCGGTATCCTCTGACACTTCCTACGCCACCCAAGCCAAACTGCTCTATTGGCACAAGCGGTCGGTCTGCAAGTTGCAAATTGCCACGGACTAATAGTAAGGTGTCAGGAGCTAAAAGGCGCACCCACTGCGCTTGTCCCAGCCATGAAAAAAAGCGGCTATCCGGAGCTTCTGTATTAATCGTGGCACCAAATGCACCGTTACCAAAGCTAAACTGAGAACGAGCAGCAATCACTTCACGGCTGCTGCGATTCGTCCATTCTTGAAAAAATCGCAGTGCTGATACCCGGGTGCGTCCCTTTTCATCGGCTCCTGGCGACAGTAAGGAGAGAGGAACTTCATTAGCATTGAACACGGAGGACGAGATATCACTTTCTCTTCGAGAAGCTGTCAAGCCAAAGGCGAATTCTTGGGTCGGAGTCTGAATTATTGGCTGACGGAATGTCAGTTCATAGTAGCGGAAAGCCGATTTGATATCTAGTTTGTTGAACGGAGGTTCGATGACATTGCTGGATGTGGTGCCAAAGTTGAAGGAGAGTGTACCGTTGCGGGGATTGAGAGGAAATGTGTAGCTGGTATCTTCAGTATTGCTGCCATCGGTGTTTGTATAGCCGAAGGTTAAACTATCCCCCAACCCCAGTAAATTACCTTCGCGCAACTGAAGGCGGCGTTGGAAACTGCCAACACTGGGTGTTCGCCCATTATCAAGCGCCACTTGAGCATTGAAGGTCTTCGCCTCCGTCACCCGAACTGATAGTATACTTGTACCAGGACTAGAGCCTGCAGACAGTTCCGCCGATAGGTTTTGAATCAGAGGATTTTGTTGCAGTAGTTGCAGTGCCTCTAGGAGGCGTTTTTGATTCACAGGCGGCGACGAGACTATCGCTAGGCGGCTTCGCACATAATTGGGCTTCAGCCGCCGGAGACCAGTGACTCGGATGTCTTCTAATCTACCTTCGACTACCTGAATTTTGACGACACCGACCGTGAGGGTTTGAGGTGGAATATAGGCTCCAGAGGTGGTATAACCTTGCTTAATGTAGAGTTGGGTAATTAAAGAACCAGCATCTAAAAGTTCTGCAAATGAGATAGGTCTGTGGGTATAGCCTGCAAGTACTTTAGCTAACTTCTTTCTACTGAATACTGTACTGCCAACAACATCAAACCGCTCAACAATAAAGGTTTGCGCCGGAACGCTAGGAAGTTGTTGATTTGGTGTGGGAACTGGGTTATAGGGTTGGAGTAAGTCGGATGGTGGGGGTAGTGGTCCTCCCGGTTGGGATGGTGGTTGTGGCTTGGGTAAGGGTGGCTGCACATCCTGCGGCGGCGGAATTTCTGGGCGTGTGGGAGAATTCCTATTTGGTAGTTGTGCTATATTGACAGTCTGCGCCTTCAAAGGTCTAGTTCTTACGCAGCTAAGTAAGATAACTAAAGTCACCTGCCAAGCTACGCACCGATTAGGCTGAAGCTGGGCTTTTGCGCAATTAAAACAGGAAGCGGCTACCCTCACCACCAACCAACTTGCCAGCCCTATTTTGCGATCGCCGCCGACTAGGTCGCGTTGAGACATTGGAAATCCTCCACCCCCATAGAAGCAGTAGCCAAGTTAGCTACAGCAAACTCATCGTTCTATAAGGCATCAAAATAGTAGAATATTTGTCAAATAAATTTGACAAATTTAAGAGAACTTGATACTTGCCAAAAGCTATTGGCAGTTATATAATTTATGCGCTTATTACCACATTCCCGCAAAACTCCTCATCCAAAGTTCTACTAGTAGTGTGCCTGGTGAACAATGCTTACAGCTATTGTCACGTAAATAGACCAGATTGTAGGGGTACAACATTGTTCACTGGTGTCAACTTAAGCTGTGAACCTTGAAAATACAAGCGAGTCTCGTTGCTAGGCTCTGCCTAGTAACGCACTATCAGGAGGCAGAGCCTCCCAGAATGCATTCCCACGCTCTGCGTGGGAACGAGAAAATGTTGCGCGTCAAGGGTTTGACTTTAAGTTGACACTAATGAACATTGTTGTACCCCAACAAGAGTGTCTGTGGTTCAAATAGATGAAATTGGCTATAAGTAAATGAGTTGGTTCGTAGTAGCGCTTCAGTGCGCTGAAGCGCTACTACGAACCCAAGCGTTTTTGCCTTGATGAAGTACTAGGGCGGAAGCCGCACAAGAAAGATGTCCCAACCATTGAATGTTCCTGTCCTCGCTTGGGGGGAGGGGTCAGGGGTGGGGTTCTTTTATTATGGGCATTTAAATGGACTTGATATTAAACGTCTCTTATCATCTCCGCATTATCTTATAACAGAATTTCCTTACAAGTCAAAGACCTGAAAGTGAGGATATTAAGGTAAATTCTGCTGATTTAGTGGTGTTTACTAGCTAATTCTTCTACACGCTGCCAAATTGCTAGAAGATTTAACTGCATATCTTTGCTGAGGCGACGCTCTATGATTGTGACTGGCATAGTAAACTTAGGCCAAATCTTCACTGTGTAGCAGAGATTAGTTCCTATTGGCTCGTGAGAATAGGGTTCTAAGCACCAGGTGCCGGAAAAGTCTTTGAAATCTCCTTCTACCATCCGGAAACTAATTTCCTTCAGGAATACTTCTTCAAGGTCAAGAACTACACGCGCAGAAAAATTGAAGCGTAGTAAGCGCTGAGAGCCTATTTGCTCCAAGCGAATACCTCCTGTGGGATGCTTTAGCCGACAGCTTTTGGCAAGGTTGGGGATGAAGTCAGCCAAGGCTTCATAATCTGTCAGCACTTTCCAGACTTGTTCTACTGGCTGGGGAATTTGGACTTTAGCAGTGATTTGTCGCTGTCGTTCTGCTATTTTCTCAATTTGAACCTGTACAGCTTGTAAAGCAACTGCATCAGATAGCAAATTCTGTTCTGAGTAGATGTCGTCGCCAGCGGTGGTTAAATCTGGCGTTTCTGGGATGTTATGTTCTTCAGTCACTTTTAGAATATGGTTTGCTTTGTTAAGAGGGAACAGGGAACAGGGAAATCCCCTTGACGCATTCATCAGGAGATTTAAAGCGGACGCCTTTTTTCTAGATCGGTACGTCTCGAAAAAAATCTTTTTATTTTTTTCATAAATAAATTCTGGTGCAAGTACCCTTGATCTTCGGGGCTAATTTCTTTTCTGTTCCCTGTTAAGAGTTCCCTGTTCCCGCCCCGAAGGGGCTTGGTCAGAAAATTGGGACAGAGTCAAGGTGAAGCAAATACTGCTGAGGCTGGAATTATCCATCGGCATACTTTCAACGGTAATTGTCCCATTGAGATGCTGTACTAAGGACTTGACTAGCGCCAGTCCCAAGCCTGCGCCTGGAGTCCATCTTCCTCTGCCTCGACGGAACTTATCAAATATATAGGTTGCTTCTTCTTCAGAAATACCAGGTCCAATGTTAGTTACCTTAATAATAACCCGATCAATTTGTTGATCAACTTGGTGAGTGACTTGTAGTTGGACAGTAGTATCATGCTTTGAGTATTTGCAAGTGTTTGTTAATAACTCTTGGAGAATGCGATCAAAACTCTCTACTTCAGTTTGAAGCTTTAGCGACTCAGCAGGTAAATCTAGGGAAATACTTAATCCTTTATTTACCAGTCTGTTCTCAAAAGATACTGCTAAATCCTGAAGTTTGGAATTTAAATCAATGGTTTCTAATTGTAGACGTTCTTGATGGGTTTCTAGCTTTTGAAGCTTCAGCAAGTCATTAATCAAGTTAATTTCATCGGTGCAATCTTGCTTGATCATATCGGCGTATTTAATCTGACGCTCGTTTAATACCCCGAATTGACGCAAGTTATCGATAGCTATCCGAATCCTTGTCAGTGGATGGCGCAGGCGATCGCTAATGTTGCTCAAAAATTCATCTTTGAGATTGTTCAGTTCTCGCAGTTGCTCAACATACTGCCGCGTTCTTTCGTACAATTTAGCTTGGACTTCCAAACTGCGTTGTAGCTGTGCTGTGCGCTCATCTACCAACATTTGTACTTGCCGCAGTGTTTGTGTCTGAATTATGGCATTGCTGACTTGAGCACAAACCATCTCCACCATATTTAACTCTGCTGATTGCCAGTTGCGAGTAACCGCTTGCTGTAGCACGATAAATCCTAAAATTTTGCCTTGACTCTCCAATGGCATTAACAGCACCGCAGGTAGCATCTCGATCGCAAACACTGAAGCAACAGTGGCTGTATCCCGAGGGTCTTTACTGCTATTGATGATTACTGGTTTTTCAGAGTCTGTAAACAGACGCTGGCTTAAACCACACTCAGAAAGCAAGAAAGAATTATCCAAGGAGTCTGAGTTACTGTGGAAACTTTCTGTTTCTCTGAACCATTCACCCACCACAGTAGCTTTGGCTTTAGGAACTTGTTTTTTACCTCGAATCCTAAATAGGGGATCGGTATACTTTAGCAGTATCAGCAGACCTCGATCTGCCTGTAGAGCCTCAGCAGTAGAAGCAATTGCTAACTGAAGCATTTGATTCACCTCCAAGTTGCTCCGACTTAGTACTGTCAATTGCTTGATCAAGCTTTGATGCTGAGTACAGCTTTGCAGATACTGCTGTTGACAGGCAATCAACTGTGCCTGTAGTACTTGGGAAAAAGCTAGAGCGCAAGACGGAACAACAGCTTTTAGTAGATGTTCTTCTCTTTCACTCCAATCATAGGGCTGCGATTTGATCAGACTGATCACGCCATTATTCTTGCCACCAAATCGGCTAGGGATTGCTAAAACAGCTTTTACCGGTAACGGCAAATATTGACATTCTATGTCTAGACTGTTTTTAATCGTCGCAATGTCCTCAATAGTCAGTGGTTCCGCAGCACATTGCACCACTCGTAAGTCCATCTGTTCCACTGGAAACATCCCGTCTGAGTGTTGCAACCCGAAATACTCTTGTGTACACCAATTAGCACTAATTGCCTCACCGGATACCTCGCCCATAACTGTAACTAAGCAGCAGCAATCTACTTTGAAGGCAACTCCTAGCACTTGGGCAATTTCTTGCAGCATCCTGGCAGGAGGCGAGTCCTGAGCAATAATTTGGTTAATTTTTTGTGCCAACTGGTGGGCAGGTTCTTCCTGATGCTGCATCAGCTTAACCGGGTATTGTTTTAGGCGATCTACTTCATCTGGACACTGTGGTGGCGACGATAAACGCTTGTCCATTCCTGACACGCTCTTGGATAATGACCTCATTCTCTTTGTACCCAACCTCCTTGCATATCAATCACCCTTTTTTCTGTTGCTGCACCCTGATGAATCGTAAATCTCTTATCAATACTTGCTCTCACCTGTTATAGCCCTTTTCTATTTCAGATCACCAAATCCCTCGTATACCCTATAGTTTTCTATTTGAGTAGAAAAATAATCATATACTTGAATTTCGTGGTCAAATAATTTCTACCTGTTCTGCCTCGATTTAATTTACTAACTTTGACCTAGAATATCCTGTCTGTATCCAGACATAAACCGTAATTCCTCTGGAATTGAATCAAAAAATCCCTAAATAGCATCAGCGTTACTACTGAGGTACATTCGGCATAAATGTAATATTTTTTCATCTACTGCTAGTCTGGGTCAAAGTAAACTATTGTTACGCGCTACGCTGGCTGGAAAAAGTTTTGACCAGCAAGGGAACAAAAATTTTTTTCTTTGTGTTGACTAACTCCTACTTTCGACAATCATTCATTTATTAGGCTCTACTTTTGCATCTGTCAAGTGTTCTCTAACCCCCCACTGCGGAGATAGTAGTTATCTGACAAGTGTTTACAGAAATATAAATAATTACACTATTAGTTTAATAACTTTATAACCAATTGATTATATATTAATCCGTGCAGGACTTGTCTCCCTTGTCCCCCTTGTCCCC
>CAZZYE010000367.1:0-7354 GCA_964658145.1 uncultured Stigonema sp. | reverse complement strand
TGCTCCATGAAGCTGCGATAAATATTCTCTCTTAGCCCCCCTTTTTAAGGGGGGTTGGGGGGATCTAATTTATGGCAACTTCACATAGAACTGGTATAAGCACATCATTATGAGTAATGGTGAAACAGTTATTGTTATTCCCAGAAATGACCCGATAAATGCTTACACAATGGGCATTATTATTCGAGATGCCGCTCTTACAATTGAACACTTTGTCCAGTTACTGTAACTAAATTTAATCTAAAATATAATTTCAGAACGCGATCGCTCAACCATGACCACAATCTCCAAACGGCTGACGCTTGAGGAATACTTAGCTTATGACGATGGCACAGACTTTCGTTATGAGCTCGTAGCGGGGGAATTAGTTGAAATGCCGCCCGAAAGTCCACAAAATGCTGAGATTGCAATCTATCTGCTGTTAGTATTCGCTCAATTTGTTTCCCCTCGCCTACTGCGTTGTAAAGATACCGAAATTGTAGTTAGTGGTATCCGTGCAACCACTCGTTTACCCGATTTAATGGTACTTACTGAAGAACTGGTACGCGCCCTATCCAATGCAAGGCGCGGAACTATCACTCCAGATATGCCCCCTCCTGCCTTAGTTGTTGAGGTCGTCTCTCCAGGGAAAGTAAACGAAGACAGGGATTACCGTTATATACGTTCAGAGTATGCCGCTAGGGGAATTTCTGAATATTGGATTGTTAACCCACAAATTAACAAAGTTAGCGTGCTAATACTGGTTGAGGGACTTTACGAAGAGACAATATTTGAAGGCAGCACCGTAATTGTTTCTTCCATCTTTCCAGAACTACAGCTAACCGCACAGCAGATACTGAAACCCCGGCAGCTTGACTGATTCCCAAGCTGGAGAACGCGGCGTCGTGAAGCGCGAATTTAACATGGTAGTATATAATAGTATTTTATGCTATTATATCTGGAAAGCATTTGAGTACCAGAGGGTAAACGCCATGCAATCTGCTGAAAAGCTCTCGATTACCTTGCCTCCCGAAATGGCAAGCTTTATCCGTCAGAAGGTAGATTCCGGTTTATATGGCTCCAACAGCGAAATTATCCGCGAAGCCTTGCGGGGGATGATGGAACGCGAACGGAGGCTTGAATGGCTCGATACCGCCATTGCGCGGGGCGTTGCCGATGCCGAAGCGGGGCAGGTGCAAGACATTGATGAGGTGCGAAAAGAACTGCGTAGCCGCTTCGCCGTAGGTTCTGAAAACTCTCCGGCATGAGGGTCGTTATCACGGCAGCGGCAAAAGCTGACTTGATCGCGATTGGCGATTTCATCCAGCCGCACAATCCAGAACGGGCAATAACCTTCGTCGAAGAATTATTGGATCGCTGCTACGCACGCTGCAGATATACCCCAGGCTTACCCGCTTGTTCCGCGTTATGAAAAATTCGGCATCCGGCGCACTGTGCATCGGGATTACTTGATTTTCTACCGTGTCCATGAAGAATTGATCGAGATTATTCGCATTTTGCAGGGCGCACGGGATTACGAAACCTTAATAGAATTTCATAACGCGATCGCTCAACTATGACCACAATCTCCAAACGGAATGGCACACTCGTTAACGCGCTTGGTTTGGATGTTGCATTTGCTACAAAGAAACTGGAGAAGGAATTCAGGTTGAAGCAATGGTTTGATATAGTAAATGCAATGACATTCCTTCAAGGAATCTACTTATGACAGCATCGGTAGAACAAGACTTTGACAAAGGTAGACCCATTCCGCCCTTAGAAAGCGGGGACAGACTCACGCGCTATGAATTTGAACGCCGATATACCGCAATGCCATATATTAAAAAAGCAGAACTAATAGAAGGAATTGTGTATATGGCATCTCCGGTCAGGTCTACAAGTCATGGACAACCCCATGGAAGATTGATGACTTGGTTGGGGGTTTACGAGGCGGCTACTAGAGGTGTTGCTGTTAACGATAACACAACGGTTCGGTTAGATGCAGACAACGAGCCACAGCCAGATGCTTTACTACGCATTGAGAATGGAGGAAGTTCGCTTCTAAGTGAAGACGATTATATTGAAGGCGCACCGGAATTAGTCGTAGAAGTGGCAGCTAGCAGTGCGGCAAATGATTTACACGATAAGAAGAAAGTATACCGTCGCAATGGTGTTCAAGAGTATATTGTCTGGCAGGTTTTGAATGAGAAACTTGACTGGTTTACCTTGGAAAACGGCGAGTATGTGTCAATGAAAGCGGATGCAAATAGTGTCATTAAAAGTCTTGTCTTCCCAGGATTGTGGTTAGATATTAGTGCATTATTAGCAGGTGAGATGATGACAGTTTTAGCAGTACTGCAACAAGGTTTAAATTCAAAATAACACGCGGAATTTGTACAACGCTGTCAGTAAATGTTCAAACCAAAACTGCAAGCGAACCACCGACTTTGTAATTCGCTCACGGGGGAGCAAAATTTACAAAGCCGCATCAAAAATCTGCTGCGCAGTAAGTTTCAGTTGGGGAAAGGTTGGGGAAACGATTGGGGTATTGTCCCGAAACAATGTTCTCACATATTCACCATCCACAAGCTCGCATACAAAAAGAGCAGGTTCTTTGGGATTGCCGAGAAAATCTCGTCCACCCAGTGCGGCATAGTCGGCTATCCAATATTCGAGAATACCCATCTCTTCATAATCGGCAAACTTTTTATGGTAGTCATCGCGCCAGTTAGTTGATACAACTTCAATTACTAAAGGGATTGATGCTCCTTGTGTAACAGTTGACTCTTTTTCCCACAGTGGTTCATTGTGGAGATGATCGGAATTTACCAACAAAATATCTGGGAAGTACCCCGAATCTCTTTGAGGTGGTTTAACTAATGCAGTTTTGGGAAGTAAATAGGGAACTCCCAAACTTCTAACTTGCACAGCTAGCTCTAAGGTCAAAAAACTTGTCACCTTTTCATGCTTGCCCGTTGGCTGCGACATTTCAACAATCACTCCATCATGTAGCTCGTATCGCTTACCGTCGTCGGGGAGCCACTCGATAAATTCTTCATAGGTTACAAGTTTAGATAAGGTTTGGGTCATAGTAACGCCTCCACATATATTTGACTTTACCAGCTCCTATACTGAGATTATGCGTTCATTTCAATTTTGGCTAAACCATGTTTGTTCCATGTTGACATGCTAAGGGCAGGCTGATGAACGCCTCTTGTCAAAACGGATATATTGAAACGATCAAGCAGGAAGCACGTAAGCCCTAAATCAGTTGCGGCAAATTAAAGCTAAGCTTTAGCTGAAGTGAGCCATTTTCGCCGGAGTTACTCTGAATCATTGTCATTTGGCACATTGGCTGAGTTTTGGGGTTGCAGCATCAACACCTCTTCATAGATCAGATTGACCGAAATCGTCAAACCCACGCTCGTCAGATCAATATCATCGCCTTCGGCATAGGGAATAAACGTCCATTCCCCCGATTGACTCCGCCGAAAGAGATCCACGGACTTAGTTTCAGATCCGACCAGAACATACTCTTGCAAACTTTCCAAACGGCGGTAGAGGGCAAATTTCCCTCCTCGATCGTAAGCTTCAGTGCTGGGGGACAAGACTTCAATAATCAAGCAGGGATAACGAGAGAATTGTTGGGCAGTGCGGTCTCGATCGTCGCAGGTGACGCTGACATCAGGATAAACAAAGGGACCCTTCTCTGTGATTCCGACCTTTGCATCTGAGTTCCTCACCTTGCAGCGTAAGAGTAGAGGTTGCCGCAGGGCACTGGCAACATTCAGAGCAATGTCAGCATGGGGCAACGATCCACCCGTCATCGCGAAGACTTGCCCATCAAAATACTCATAGCGTAGATCTTGCTGGGCTTCCCACTCAAAATATTCCTGTGGGGTCAGGCGGGGAAGTTCATGGGTAGCAAGCATGAGCAAAACTCCGATTTGGGACGTTGCATCTTCCATTTTCATTGTAAGGGAGATCCAGAAAAATACTAAACCGCCATAGACGGCAAAGAAGTTATGGCAAGCCTCCATCCAAAGCCGATGAAGGCTTGCTACATTAAATAATTAACTGTCTGCAAAAGCTACACTCAAGCGATAGCCAAGCGTATGTAAAATCAGACTGATAGTACGCAGTTCCGGGTTTCCGTTCTCAGACAATACTCGATAAAGGTTCTGCCGATTCAAGCCTGTTTTTGAAGCAAGTTTTGTCATCCCTCCCTGCGCTTCTGCTACGTTACGCAGTGCCTCAAGGAAGAACGATAAATCCCCGTCAAGCTCATATTCTTCCAAGGCAACTTCCAAGTAGGATTTTGCCATCTCTGGATTCTGCAATTCATCAATAACCACTTCATGATGATCTCTGAATCTATTGCTCATCTTTCTGTTCCTCCTGGTAAGCCTGCCAGTATTCCTTTGCTTTTTGAATATCTCTGTCCTGACTGCTTTTGTCGCCACCGCATAAAAGGATTACTACATCAAAACCTGATTCACCTGTCTTTGCGTCTTTGCGTGAGCTATATACAATGATGAGAAGGATACTATAAAGGTACGCGAGGCAACAAATGGGATTGGACCAGGTGAGAATTATATTGGTGGAACCAGCAGGTCCAATTAATGTGGGGTCTATAGCACGGGTGATGAAAAATTTCGGGTTAAATCATTTAGTCTTAGTCAATCCCCAATGCGATCCGCTCTCAATAGAAGCAAAACATATGGCAGTTCATGCCCTGGATGTTTTAGAATCTGCTGTCACAGTGGGAACATTGCCAGAAGCATTACAGGGATGCACGCGGGCGATCGCCACAACTGCTCGTGTTCGTGACTGGGAAACGCCTCTAGAATATCCCCACCCAGCACTACCTTGGTTACTGGAGGAACCAACACAACCAGCAGCGCTAATTTTTGGTAGGGAAGATCGGGGATTAAGCAACGAAGAATTAAACTATGCTCAACGGTTTGTTCGCATTCCCACCAGTCCCAGCTATAGATCGCTGAATCTGGCTACCGCTGTCGCCATCTGCTGTTATGAACTAGCACAAAGTGTCCAGATGCACTCGACAGATGACGCCAAGAGGGAAGTCCCCGGATCAGGATCTGCACCCGCATCTTTAGACGTTGTGGAAGCGTACTACCAGCAATTAGAATCGTTACTGCTCCTTATTGGTTATCTCTATCCCCATACAGCAGCTAGCCGGATGGAAAAATTCCGGCAAATATATAATCGCGCTCAGCTACAAACTAGGGAAGTAGCTATGTTACGAGGTGTTTTGCGGCAGGTAGAATGGGCACTTGGAAGTTTAAGTAATGAAAACTTGTAACTCTTCGTTTACGATGTATCCAACCATCCTCCCAAAACTAGCAACTATGGCTTAAACTAAACACAAAAATACTAATGGGTGGTAGAAATTGATTTCAATATCCAGGTACTTGACAAATGAAAGGAGTCAGTACTCAGCAGTCAGGATAAATTTACTTAGAAGAGGGTGGGGTTTGAATTCAGTCGTCGCACAGGAACTATTCTGGATATTGACAACTGATCGCCAGTCACCAGGGCACAGGAAGCACTCTGGTGACTCCTGTAGGGGCGAACGGTGAGACAGCCCGCACCCTTCGGGTTTCCGATACCCGAAGGGCTGTTCGCCCCTACTTCCCCTCATATGATATTACGCAGATTATATTACTTTTTTATTACAATCGTATTTTATGGAACCGAGAGGCAATATAACAGGTTTCTGGCGGCGTCAACCCACCAACCGTCACCAGCTTCCTCCTCGTAAAGTCCAACAGTCGGGGCAGAATCAAGCCAAATCTACCAGAGAACAGCAGCGTCCCTCCAACAAACTCAGCCCTCCCCCAACCACTGCTACACCTATAAGAAGACCAGGGGTGGTAGTACCAGTGATGAAACCAATGGCTACCGACAAGGGGAAAATCCCACCCTTCAACCCCAACGCTGTCAAAAGGAATCCACCGGTCAATCCCAATGCAGTCAAGTTCAAGAAAGTACGAACGCGGAAGCCAGCGGTGTCAAAAAAAACTAGTCGCTCTCGAAAAACCCGACTAAAACCAATGGCAAGAACTATGTTGTATGCCTTGCGGTTGTTGATTGTGGGAGTTGGTATCGGCGCGATTGTTGGTACAGTGTTGTCAGTATTCGACCCTGCTACTCGCATCACCACAGCAGGATCGCAATCTAACACCATTGAGCAAGCGCAGCCACAACCTACTCCAAATACCCCTGTTGCTGCCGAGGGCTTATTCCTATCTCAGGAAAATATCTCCTTGAAAACTGCTGTACAAAATCTGGTGGCTAGCGAACCAAATCTTACACTAGGAGTTTTCTTAGTAGATTTGGAGAGTGGCACTTACGTGGATATAAATGCGAATTTGGCTTTTCCCGCCGCCAGCACAATTAAGCTTCCGATTATTATTGCCTTTTTCCAAGATGTGGATGCTGGAAAAATCCGTCTGGATGAAACACTGACCCTACAGCCGCAGATGGTTGTAGGCGGGAGTGGGGATATGCAGTACAAACCTGTAGGAACTCATTTCTCGGTGCTGGATGTAGCCACCAAGATGATGACAATCAGCGATAACACCGCAGCAAATATGCTCATTACTCGACTGGGTGGGATGGAAGCGCTGAATCAGCGTTTCCAAAGTTGGGGGTTGACAGCCACAGCTATTCGCAACCCACTTCCTGATTTGCAAGGTACAAATAGCACCAGTCCCAAGGATTTGGGGAGTTTGATGGCAATGGTCAGTAAAGGCAATTTGGTGAGTATGTCATCGCGCGATCGCTTGCTGGATATTATGCGCCGCACTGTGAGAAACCAACTACTACCTTCCGGTTTGGGAGCAGGCGCAACAATTGCCCACAAAACAGGCGATATTGGTACCATGTTGGCAGACGCGGGTTTAGTCGATATGCCTACTGGCAAGCGCTACATAATCTCTGTGATGGTACAACGTCCGAATAACGACGCCCACGCTGAAAGATTAATTAGCGCAATTTCTCGTGTTACTTACCAACAGTTAAATCAAACTCCTGCCACACCCAGCAGCACAGGAAGCACTATACCCATGCCCTCAACTGGTTATCGGTCTCCTGTAATTAGTCCTGTTTTACCCAACGGTACAGGAAGCACTATGCCTATGCCCTCAACTGGTTATCAGCCACCAATGATGGCTCCTCTTCTACCCAATGGTACAGGAAGCACTATGCCCATGCCCTCAACGGGTTATCAGCCTCCGATGATCAATCAGCAGTATTATCCTTATCAAAGATAAATATCCCTGTTATTATTTATTAAGTTTGCCACCAATCAGGTCAACCCCTACGTTCAATTAAAAATTAAAAATTAAAA
>CAZZYE010000366.1:0-7369 GCA_964658145.1 uncultured Stigonema sp. | reverse complement strand
TTTTAAGGGGGGTTGGGGGGATCTGATTTATGGGAACTTCACATAGAACTGGTATTACGCTTCTAACTGAACCGTATTAATTTATATACTTAATTTTATTGACGCCAAACTACTTATTTGTGAGCATCAATAATCATTTTTTTATCCATTACTGCTAGTAAAACAGACAAGTCTGGGGAAATATGAGTTAGGTTAAGATCGGTTACGGCAGTGTCAAAAGTTTTTCCTTGTAGTATTTGATAACCAATTTTCATCACCTCATCCCAGGTAATATCGCTTTGTATATAAGCTTTTGCTATAGTAATGAGCAGGTCTTGATATTTATTACCCTCGGCTTGAGTTATCATTGTATGGGGTATGTCTAGAACTTTATCAAAGCTGTGATACCAGGATTTTGGTTGCTGTTTAAGTAGATTGGCAAACAAAGCTTGCAACTCATTCTTATTAATGACGCGATCGCTATCACTAGTAATGACAAATGTCGGTACTGCTGGATTATTTTGAATTTTTTTAATAATCTCTTGCCCCATATCTAAAAATAGCCGTAAAGCAGGCATACAAAAACCATCGTAACCAAAGTTTCCCGGATTATCTTTATTCGGCCATTCATAATAAATTGGCAAAACTTCCACGAGAAAATCTACTATCGTATTATTACCGCCTAGATAGGGAGAAAATAGTAGACATTTCTCAATTTCTTGGGGACATTCGAGTGCTAAATTTGCAGCTAAAGTTCCCCCACTAGATAGTCCGGCGACTACAACCTGCTGTCCTAAATTTTGTGCAACTTTCAACCACGAAAGGGCAAAATGTTGATAAACTTCAGGTTCGGTAGGTAAGGGAGGGGGATTATCACAATTCCAATTTCCCGCTATTCCATGACCTGGTTGTAAGGGAATTAGCACATTGTAACCTGCTGCAAACAAGGATTTTCCTAGAGGATAAAACTGGTAAGGACCGGCAGTAAATCCATGGAAGAAAAGGCAAACTTTTGAGGTAGGATTTTTGTGTAAAAAAAATGAGGAGCGGCACGCTTCGTTTCTGATTGGTAAATCATTTTCAAGATTTCTAGCTTCCTGGATAATTTCTGATGTTATGATAGAATAATTACACCTGTTCATGAATTGTTAATTGTTAATTGTTGATTATTAATTTTACCATTAACAATTAACAATCAACAATTTTACAGATTGCCAAGTACTTAGATAAGTAAGTCGGCATAAATAAATGAAAGTTTGTAGTAAGCGCTTTAGCGCTGAAGCACTTACTACGAGCCAATTTTATTAAATTTACTTTTCTTTACATAGTTAGGTTTTTGATCGCCGACTTACAAAACCTTAGTTGGAACTACCGTTTCAATGAAGAGAACCACATTATTACAGGTGTAAAAAGTGAGAACGTAGAAGATTTCTTGATTGTTGTCCAACTCTAGCAATCCCTGCACACCATAGTGAACATCTCCCCCTTGTCCCCCTTGTCCCTAGAAAAGGCAATGTTCGTTTGTAAAAAGCGGCGAAGTTTTTTTATGGAATCAGTCAGATAGTCAGTGAAATAGCTATACTCCAAAGTGATACCCTCAATATACTGAAGATTTTTAGGGCTGGATATTATGACATCCTATGCAACCTCCTCTGCCAAAGCAGAAATGAGTGAACTACGGCGGTTAAAAGGTTTACTACCGCCAGAATTGCAGAGTTGGGTCACAGTTGAAGGCACAACTGAGGTCAATCCACCCCTGATCCGTTGCGAAGAAATTGGTAAAGACCAGGTAGAAGTTCAAATTGACTTGGTCAAATGGGATTCACTCGCGATGGATCAGCGTAATCTGCTATTCTGGCACGAAGTTGCCCGCATTCAAAATGACACTATCCCCAAAGATGGCTGGGAAATGGCAGCCTTGGCAATTGGGTTAGGTGGTGCTGTTGGTGAGTTGTGGGTGCAGGATGGATTGCTGTTGTTGCTGGCTTTGTCTCTGTGCGGTGTTTCAGGCTGGCGACTCTATCAAAAAAATAGTGGCGAAAAGCAAATTAAAGAATTGACTGACGCCGACGAGAAAGCGATCGCCTTAGCAACGCGCTTTGGTTATAGCCTCGCCAACGCTTACAAGAGTCTAGGTAGTGCCTTGAAAACCTTGATTGACACTACCCCAAGCAAGCGCCAGCGATCTAAATACGAAGCACGACTTTCTGCCCTCAAACGCAGTGCTAATAAGGTAAAAGCGAAATCCCGGACTCCGGACGACGAGGGTGGAATGTAGTTCGTAGGGGACAAAAAAATTAAAAATTAAAAATTTTTAATTCTTGTACTCCCTCATTTCCACGATCTTCGCTTGTCGCTTGGGAAACCCGACACAGAGTACCGCAGAATATTCGGAGAAGAGAAGTCACTTGGAGGAGCGAGTGCGCCTATAAGGGTTTCCTACGAGCACTAACTTCAGGGAAACACTTATAAGAACTGCTCGCTGGCTCCCCTACTCCCTCATCAGAACCGCCGCTTCAACCATATACTACCAATTATGTTTTTGCTTGATGATATCTTCATAAATTAGTTAAGTAGATAGGTGATGAAAAAGAGATTTATGTAAACAAATGTAAATTCAATGTAGGGTGCGTTAGGCTGCTGCCGTAACGCACCATGATTGGCTTCTGTGCATTACGAAGAGCGCTAACGTACCCTACTCTTAACATTTATTTACACATTCACTTTTATTTGCTCCTACTTACTTAGTAGTTAGTAGAACAACTAACCACTAACACTTATAGTTGATTCAGCATTTTATGAGTTTGGGGCACCACACGTACTTGCTTCACAAACCGCTTCATCAAAGCTTGCCAATTCAGAACTTGATGGGGAGAAGGAGCTAGCACGGGCATTTGTGTGAAAGCAACAGGTGTTTCCAAAGGTGTGACAGGCTGTAAAAATACTGGAATTTCCGGACTGACTGTTGCTACTAACAAAGCTGAGTGTTCCAACTCGGCAGAATCTGTATTTTGAGAGACAATTATCTTCACAAAAACTTCTAATTCTGCGTCGTAACAGAGTTGGAGAAATTTCGCATGTTCTTGCCAACGGCGTTCACCACTCGTGCTGGGTAATTTAAAATCCATGCCTACAGAATCCAGGTAGGGCAGAATCAGCGCTAGTTGTTCTGGACGATGTCCGCCAGTTTCCAAATATATAGGCAACCCTATGACTGAACGCACTTGGGGTAAAAATTCCATTAAGAATGGGGCATGAAGAAGTGGTTCGCCTCCAGTAAGGCTTATACTATCGTGTAGACCCGGTAGATTTTGTCGCTTAACCCATTCCAATAACATAAGTAGTGGAACTGGATTTGAGCAAATTTCAAAGTCACGTAATCCAGGAGATCGTTCTATCTTACAATTAGCAGGTGCATCCCAAGTATGAGCGCTGTCACAAAAATGACAACGTAGGTCACAAAGGGCAAAGCGAATAAATATTTGACGTGTTCCCACGTTTAGTCCTTCCCCTTGGATAGCAGAAAAGACCTCAATCAGGCGTGCACGGGGTGTTATGGCAGTTTTATTAGTCATCTGACGATAGCAATGCTACAAACTTGGCTGACGCAAGCGCGTTATCGCGCCACTTTGGCACAATAGCAAGGATATTTTTTGGGTTCTGATTCTATTGTGAACTGTCGCTGGCAATCCCCAATCTCAAACCAAGTAAAAGCGCGGTTATCCGGCATTCCTACTGATTAAATATTAAGTTAGGTTATTCCCAACAACAAAGTAATGTCTGGCAGATGATTTTTATATGGCAACAAAAGTGCAGGGCTTCATGACTAGCCAACCCATAAATGCAGATTTTCCGGTTACGTTCCTAAATGATACGGCAATAGTGCAGGTATCAGCACGGTTGAGCGTACTTGAGGCTGTAGCCTTCAAGCAAACCTGCCAGGAGTTAACCGAGATCGTACCAGTTCCCAAGAAAATCATCATTGATTTTCACTCCACTGCTTTTATGGATAGTAGTGGTTTAGGTGCCTTGGTTAGTAACTTCAAACTTACTCAAGAAAAAAAAATTGAATTTATATTGCTGAATGTTACCCCTCAGGTCATGGCAGTACTAAACCTTACGGGATTGAATAATACTTTTTCAATCGAGTCTGGTAGCGAAACACCACCATCTTCTAACCGACAATTGGAACAGCTACCAACGACCCATCCTTCTGTGCGCTCTTGGATGAAAAGGTTCATAGACATCGTTGGGGCACTGATAGGTTTGGTAATTACAGGAATTTTGTTTATCCCCATTGCTGTTGTTATTCAACTTGACTCGCGTGGTCCTATTTTCTTTGCTCAAACCCGTTGTGGTTGGATGGGTAAGCGTTTTCGGATTTGGAAATTTCGCTCGATGTCTGTTGATGCAGAAGCTAAAAAAGCCGAACTAGAAAAGCAAAACCAAGTCCAAGGGGCATTTTTTAAGATTGACAACGACCCAAGAGTGACGCGAGTGGGTCGCTTTTTGCGGCGAACCAGTTTGGATGAACTGCCACAATTCTGGAACGTTCTGAAAGGAGAGATGAGTTTAGTTGGCACTAGACCACCCACACCTAACGAAGTTGAGCACTATGAAGTACCGGAGTGGCAACGTTTGGATGTGAAACCGGGTATGACCGGAGAATGGCAAGTTAATGGACGCTCTACTATACGTAAATTTGAGGATGTCATTCGCCTAGATTTGCAGTATCAAAAAAACTGGAGCTTACTGTACGATCTGAAGCTGATTTTCAAAACAGTAGCTATTTTGTTAAACAAAAACAGTGGTGCTGTCTAAGTATTAGGGGTTAAGTCGATAATGGGTAATGGGTAAGAAACTATTACCTATTACCAATTACTTAATATATAACTAAAAGTACTAGGATTTTTACTTACGTACAAATACCAGAGTAAAACTTTATTCAGAAAATTACTTAGTATTAAATTTATCATTGTTTGTCTTAATCTCTTTAGTCAAATTTTACTCAAACTTTAATAAAAAACACTGACATTAACAGAGCCTGAAGAGACAATGCAATAGAGGTGTAATAAAAGCACGAATCTTGAAGAAAAATGTGATTATTGCACCAAAAATCAGAGTTCTTCAGACTAATTTGTGATGCGAATTTTAATTTACTCATATAATTACTATCCAGAACCAATTGGTATTGCCCCCCTGATGACTGAATTAGCAGAGGGACTGGTCAAGCGTGGACACCAAGTGCGTGTAGTTACCGCTATGCCTAACTACCCTGAGCGTCAGATTTACGAGGGCTATCGGGGTAAGTGGTATATTACTGAAGTCAAAAATGGTGTTCAAATTCAACGTAGTTATGTTTGGATTCGTCCGCAACCTAATTTACTAGATCGGGTTTTGCTAGATGCTAGCTTCGTTGTCACGAGTTTTCTGCCAGCCCTGATGGGTTGGCGTCCAGATGTTATTCTCTCGACATCGCCCTCTCTACCGGTTTGCATCCCAACGGCTCTTTTAGGATGGCTGCACAATTGCCCTGTGGTACTAAATCTTCAAGATATATTACCGGATGCTGCAGTCCATGTCGGTCTGCTGAAAAACAAATTGCTGACTCACTTGTTTAGAGTATTGGAAAAATTCGCCTACCGTACCGCCAGCAAAATTACCGTAATCGCCGATGGGTTTGTAGAAAACTTACTGGCTAAAGAAGTAGCAACGCCCAAAATCGTGCAAATTCCTAACTGGGTTGATGTCAATTTCATCCGCCCCTTGTCAAAAGAAAATAACGCTTTCCGTGCTGCCCATAACCTGAATGGCAAATTTGTAGCGTTATATTCTGGTAATATTGCCCTCACACAAGGCTTAGAAACCGTGGTCAAAGCTGCTTCTGTGTTGCGGCATATTCCAGATATTGTCTTTGTCATCGTTGGGGAAGCTTCATGTTTGGAGCGATTGCAAGTAGAATGTCTGGAATGCGGTGCAGATAATGTCTTGCTACTGCCGTTCCAACCACGGGAAGATTTGCCAGAAATGTTGGCAGCTGCTGATGTGGGTTTAGTGGTGCAAAAGAAAAACGTTGTATCCTTCAATATGCCATCAAAAATCCAATTGCTACTTGCTAGCGGTCGGGCGTTGGTTGCATCGGTTCCCCATAATGGCACAGCCGCAAGAGCCATCAGACAAAGTGGCGGTGGAGTTGTTGTGACTCCAGAAGATCCCCATGCTCTAGCCAAAACTATTTTGAACTTGTACAAACATCCGCAAAAAGTCAGAACTTTAGGTTATCACGGTCGTCAATATGCCGTTGAGCAATATAATTTTGAGCAAGCATTAAATCAATATGAGTCTTTGTTTTACTTGGTAACAGCAAATCAACCACCAGTTGAGTCAACTGTAGTTTCCAATTTAAATCCTTAATGACTTTAATTATAGGCTAAAATATCAGATAAAAATCTGGTAAAATACCTGACAACAATTATTCAGGTATGCTGCCAGCTTGCACTCTTTGAACGGCTGTATCCACCTTCGCCACGATCGCGCTTGTGCGCCACGATCGGGAAATGTCTGTTTATCCACGTTTTCTGTCGCAACTCTGTTGTTGGATGCCCCCTGCCTCTTCATGGTAGCGCGTACTTTCGGGGCTAATAAGCTATAGCTTTGGGCAATTCAGAAGAGCATTATTTTTACGTTAAAATAGAAGAAATAGAAAGTCACGCGTTAAAAGTCTTTAAGTGAAGTGCAATCAGAATGCGCGAACAAGTCCTAGCTTGGTTAGCAGAGAATGTTCCACCTTCGAGAGTCAATCATATTCTCAGGGTCGAGCAGATGGCAATGGACTTGGCTATTCATTATCAGTTGGACAGAGAAAAAGCATCAATGGCTGGTTTGATGCATGATTTGGCAAAATATTTTAAACCACAACAACTCTTACAGATGGCTCTTGCTGATGGGTTAGAAGTAGATGAAGTCTTGTTCGTAAATCCCCATCTATTGCATGCAGACGTAAGCGCCATTGTAGCTAGAGATGTATTTGGAGTCAAGGATGAATTCGTATTACAAGCGATCGCCAATCACACTTTAGGTAGACCAGGCATGAGTCTGCTCAGCTGTATCGTATTCTTAGCAGACGGCTTGGAGCCAGGACGCGGCGACACCTCGGAATTACAAGCTTTAAGACAAATGAGTCGTCAAAATATAGATCAAGCTGTGTGGAAGACCTGCGATTACACTCTCAAACTCTTACTGGAAAGCCCAAATTTGATTCATCCGCGAGTCATAGCAACCCGCAATTGGTTTTGTACAAGGTCGAAACCAAAACAACTAATTGTAAAATCAACCGCATAAGCACTAGTTTTTTTGTTAGGATTCAAAAAATCGGTTCATACAGTTGCAA
>CAZZYE010000365.1:0-7405 GCA_964658145.1 uncultured Stigonema sp. | reverse complement strand
TCATCTCCCTCATCCCCCTCATCTCCTTTCTGTCTCCTCAGTCAACTCTCTCAACTTAGCCGAAATTTCCACCTCTACCTGTACAGGATGATCCAGTTGTCTCACCGCCTGTGGCAGCCCTGCAACCGAAGCAGAAGTACGTTGACGAATTTGAGCCAAAGTCTCTGGTGGTTGCACCCGTTTACCTTCTTTTAGGAAGAGCTGCAATAAAGGTTGTCTTCCAAGATGACTCTCCGAAGCCAATCCCAAAGAGTCTGCTTTCAACTTACCTGACTCAAACGAGCGAAAAATCTGCTTGCGTCCTGGATAAGTTACTTTGCCACTTGAGTGTTTCATCACTGGGATGCCATCAATCTCTACCAGTTTATAGACTCCATTAATAGGGGAACCTGTGACCAGTCGTGTTCCTAGCCCATAACCATCAATTTCGGCACCGGCAGCTTTTAGCCTCGCAATTTCCCACTCATCCAAATCGCCACTAGCGAAAATTGACACTTTGGGAAGAAGCGATCGCACCTGTTTTGACAAAGACACCAATTCCCCTGAGTCTAACCTCACCCCAGCTAATTCCAATTCCCCTGAATTTACTTTTTCAGCCAACTGCTGGGCAGCAGCGATTGTATCGTAAGTATCAATTAACAATGACGCACCCGGAAAATAGCGATGAAAAGCTGTAAAAGCTTTGTCTTCACTTCCTTGGAGCGCCGACAGCGCCATCACCAAAGCGTGTGCAATTGTACCACTAGGTTTCTCACCCAGTTGTAGCGCAGCTAACACATTCGATGTAGCATCTAAACCTGCTGCCAAAGCCGCCCTTGCTGCCCACAAAGAAGCTTGGGGACTAAACGCCCTTCTTGTCCCAAATTCCAGCAGCGTTGCCTGCGAACCTGCTACATCGCGCAACCGTGCTGCCCGTGTGGCAATCAAGCTCTGGTAATTGAGGGTATTTAACAGATAAGTTTCTACCAGTTGCGCTTGCCACAGCTGTGCTTCCACTCGTAACAACGGCTCAGAAGCAAACACTGCTGTCCCCTCTGGTACTGCCCAAACATCGCCGGTAAAACTTCCTTCAGCTAGCACTGACCAAAAGCGATCGGGGGCATTGGCAAAAATGCCCGTTGCTTGTAAAGCCGCTATATGAGACTGACTAAAGCGGAATTTTTCCAAGTATTCCAACGCCTGCGCCAACCCCATAGCAATTAAATAGCCAAAACCCTCTGGCAAGCTTCTGGCAAACAACTCAAAGCTTGCCTGTCGTTTTTCTACACCTTCACCTACGTAACAAGCTGCCATTGTTAGCTCGTAAAGGTCAGTCAACAGACTGTAGTCAAGAGCAGAGAGCGTCAGTTCCTGGTTGTCTAGGCAATGCTTATGCTGATTGTCTGTAGATACGCCGGAGAAAGTTGTCATCAAAGAGCGTCCTTACAAGAATGCTTCTTCTTTTATGGTATTTTCTACCATAAATAATGTCAACTACTAAATGATATATGTCAAAAGATGCTTCTTATCGGTATGTTTACGGATGATTTAATAGTAAGTTTAGTAATTATTTAATATTTGTTAATAGTTTGAATTAATGATAATCATATTTGTCCGATCAGACGAAAGAGTGTCTCCCGAAGGGTGAAGCGGTAGCGATAGCGTAGCGCGATCTTCTCCCAAAGGGAGACGCTATCGCGAACGGGTACACTAGCAGAGGAACGAGCGTCAGGGGTTTCTCCGCGTGTACGAATCATTTAGGATCGCTATAGTAAACTAGCGACTTATTAAAAAGTATGAAAACCTACGACTGGATTGTTGTTGGCGGTGGGATGACAGGTGCAGCACTCGCCTATGAACTGGCGAAAACAGGCTTTGTCGTACTTTTATTGGAGCAACATAGAACACCACAGAACGCAACTCGCTATAGTTATGGTGGGCTTGCCTATTGGTCAGGAACTACACCGCTAACTCGCCAACTTTTTGAAGAAGCGATCGCACGTCACCGCGTCCTATCTCAAGAGTTAGACGCCGATACGCAATTTCGCGAATTAGATTTATTGCTAACTATTTCCAACGTTAGTGACCCACAAGCAGCAGCTGCATCTTACGCTCATTTTGGCATTCCACCTCGTTTACTCAGTGTGAAGGAGGCTTGTGAGTTGGAACCACTGCTGAATAGAGAGGCGATCGCTGGTGCTTTAACTGTCAAACATGGTCATATCAATCCTGGAAAAACAGCACAAGCCTACATCCAAGCCTTTGTGCGTACTGGGGGTGAAATGCAGATTACTCAAGTACTGCAAGTACTACAACATGGTGTTAAAACAACTACTGCAACTTACCACAGTGCTAACGTTGTTATTTGCGCGGGTGGACTCAGCAGACAGTTACTAAAATCATCTGGTATTCCCCTCAAACTATATTTTACCCATGCAGAAGTGATTGAAACCTCGCCCACCGATCTCAGGTTACGCACCTTAGTTATGCCAGCTAATCTGCAACGGTTTCAATTAGAAGCCCAATCTACTCAAGTTGATGAATTGTGGGATCAACCAGGTAACGAGCCAGTACCACCTATTTTAGATGCAGGTGCGGTTCAGTTTCAAGATGGTAGTTTGCGCTTGGGTCAAATTAGCCGCGCCCTCAGCGATCCTCATGCTAAGGTAAACTCAGAGGAAAGTGAAAAGTGGCTGCGCTCAAGTGTCGCTCAAGTGTTGCCAGCTTTAGGTAATTGCCCAGGAACTTGGTATCATTGCTTGGTAGCATTTAGTCATAACCCCCTCCCCTTAATTGGTGCTATACCAGGATTTGAGGACGTTCATGTCTTCACCGGGTTTAGTAACGCTCTATTGATCGTACCATTATTGGCACAGCGCTCTGCTAAAGAAAGCAACTGGTAAGGAAGATGAAATTCTTGCCCAGTTATCTCCTAGGGCGAATGCATCTTAATTGTTTGTCAGATTCGCATTGTCAGAAAGCATACAATGTATACATCTCACACATATAAAGATTGCATCATGACTCAGAATTCTGAACACGGCAAGTTATACACCTGTGAGACAGAACCCAATCTAGGAATATCTTCTAATCACCTTCAATCTCGGTTGCCCAAACTAGCTTTTGTATTCTCTGGCATAGGGTCGCAATGGTGGGCAATGGGACGTCAGCTATGGTGGTCGGAAACTGTATTTCGAGAAGTCATCAATCGGTGTGATGATTTACTGCGGTTGCACGGGAGTTGGTCATTGTGTGAGGAACTGACAGCATCGAAGGAGCGATCGCGTATTAATGAAACCCAAATTGCTCAGCCAGCTATCTTTTGTGTGCAAATAGCTTTGGCTGCCTTATGGGGTTCTTGGGGAATTTATCCAGATACTGTTGTGGGTCACAGTGTTGGCGAGGTTGCGGCTGCTTACGTAGCCGGAGTTCTGAGTTTGGAAGACGCCATTCAAGTCATTTTCTATCGTAGCCGTATCCAAGCGCGTGCCGCAGGTCAAGGGAGGATGTTAGCCATCGGACTGTCAACAAAGGAGGCTGAGGGCGTATTAATGGGATACTCAGAGTCCGTATCTATTGCAGCCATCAACAGCCCCAGCGCCGTCACCCTCTCTGGAGATAGCACCGCCCTTGCAGAAATTGCTCAATTTTTAACGCAGAAACAGATTTTCTGCCGATTTTTGCGGGTAGAAGTACCTTATCACAGCTCAAAGATGGAGCCATTAAAAGCAGAATTATTAGAGTCTCTGCAAGAAATTAATCCTCAAAGAGCGACTATTCCCATTTTCTCCACAGTCACAGGTCAGCAGGTCTTGGGTCCAGAATTGGATGCCGCCTACTGGGTGCAAAATATGAGGAATCCGGTGCTGTTTGCCGCAGCAGTGAATGGACTTATTCATGCAGGTCATGATATCTTTATCGAGATTAGTGCGCATCCAGTGTTAACCAATTCAATATCTCAATGCCTTGCCCATGCCAACAAAGTGGGAACAGTGCTTCCGTCCCTACAGCGTCAAGATTCGGAACGAGCCACAATGCTGGCGTCTTTAAGTAAGCTCTCTACCTTGGGATACCCAGTTGATAGGAAGCTGCAAATCTCACAGACAAATTAAAGTATTGCAAATTTTTCTCAACAATTGTTGCAGATAATGTCAATATATTGAGAATTAGAGCCAGCCGAAAATATCAGAACTAAAGTAGATATATCGCAATTAAAGCAACTACAAAAAATGGGAGTTGATATTATGGCTATTTTCAGAATGCTTGCCCGGATTATGCAGTATATTTCTGAAGCTGTGATGCGGAGTTTTGCTCCTAATAATGATGTTTATCCTTATATTGGCGTACAACCTTTTACAGGTGAGCCTGATCAAGAAGGGACAAACGAAAATTGGTAGATGAAGAGATAAAATGAGTCAATTCAAATTAAAGTCGGTGGACTAGGATTTCCTAGTCCACCGAATGAATGTATTTTTCCTTTAGAAGTCACTGTGTAGCACACAAAAAGAGGGAAAACATGGTGTCTCGGAGCAGCATAGCCTTGAGGAAGCGGGGCAATCTGTATCGTCACAACAGCAACAGAGTCCCGGACCTTGTCGGTTATGAGGATGCTAAACTGCACATGAAGAAGAAGTAAATAAATTTTGACAATACTAAGCTTAAAAACCGTAATGGGTTCTTGTCAAATTTGCCAACAGAAAAATAATCACTAGTTACCAGTGATTGAGTATGCAATCATTAAAAAAATTACCCAAGCAGTTTTATTTTTTAATCTTCACACTCCCTTCCCGCCCGAAGATTACCTAGGACTTACGCATTGACAGAAATAGTCTTGTATGCAGTGGTTTCGGTAGGGCTGCGAAGTACAATATTCATTTGGGTAGACCACCTTACCGTAGGGGCGCGGTTTCCGCGCCCTTACCATGTGGTCAATTCTACGAGCTGAAACGACCGAATTCAGTTACACACATGATGCTCAATTTGTATAGTGCGTAAGTTCTATTACCTATAAAAAACCGCCAAGACGCCAAGAACGCCAAGGTTCAAGAACGGTAATTTTGTACCGGGAAGGGAGCAGTTACTCCTCAATTAAAATTTTCACTGGTTACCAGTGATTAAATAGGTATTAATAAAAAAGCCCAAGCTTACGCCCCGGTTTTTTGTCGATAAAAAGTGAGAGGTTCACCCTTATAAATCTTCATAATTACCCATTTAAAAACTGTTGCCAATGCTAATATCTGAAAACAGATGTTAAGAATAATACATTTAATTTAGCTGTTTTTTACTATAGATTCTGATCCAAATCTATAAATCTTCTAGTTGGAGAGCCAAATTATTTCCGAAGTTTTCCCAGTTACTGAAGTAAAAAATGTTTTTAATATGGACTTAACTACCGAATACATCTCTGGTGTGGCGATATGAAAGTTAAGTTCTTTTATGCTTTTTTACTGGGTATAGGTGCTTTTGCTTTTTCCTTACAACCTGCGAATGCAGTTAAGTACGGTGCGAATAGCGTCTACAAAGCAACTGAAAACGGAATTACAACAATTTACATCGATGGTACTGCTGGTAACAAGGTAGCAGTTGACCTTGGTCAGCTGACCAAAACAACATCAAAGCTTGCTGCGGCTTGTGGCGATGTGCGGATTTCAATCCCTAAAGGAAATCCAAACTTTACTGGGCTGACGGTAGATGGGACTGCGATCGACTATGCTAGTCTGCCGGTACAGACTTTACCCACTTGTACAAATGGTACTTTCTCAGAGGCACGAACAGCTAATTTTAAGACTGCAAAGGGACAAGTAGTAATAGTTGGCAAGACCCCCAATAACTCAGTCTCAATTTCAGTTGCAGGTGAATCATTAAGAAATCTCGCCATCAATGCGTGTGGTACAGGCTTACTTCGTGCCCCAAAAGGTGAAACTCTTCCTGCCACCTTCACAGTAAACAGTACTTCGTATACTCTTGCCAGCTTACCTGATTCTGGACACGGTCCGGTCTGTAAAAAATCAGCTACTGGCGCATACACAACTTATACACCCTCTACTTGGGCTAGCGGCGGAAATTAATACATTTTTTCTCCTGATGGCTAAGCCGTATATTAGTCCTGGGCGAAAGTCTGGGAATTATCAGAGGCATTCGTTGTGCGATCTGCGCTCCGCGCACTACTCGAAGCTATCGCCCAAAGTCTGCTTTACACTTGCAATTGCTGAGACTGACCAGAGCGCTCGCCCAATTATCTATACACACTTGTATTCAAGCCAGACTAACTAAAATTTTGTCACTGGCTATGCGTGCTTGTAATTCTCACAAACTCTACTGTTTTTACTGAGGTGACTTTGTAGTAAATCAAGCAAAATGAAAATATCTCATAAAAAGGTTTAAAAAACCACAAAGAGCGATCAACCTGATAGGGCGATCGCTCTCCTATTTGTACCCTCAACACTTCATAGATGACTTGGGATGCGCTCTAGCCCATCTCTCCCCCCACCCTACTGACTATCCACCACCTAGTCGAGCAGCCGCAGGAACGCTGTCAAGAAAATGATACCCCGTCAGTCCTTCCAACGTCTTCACACTTACTCTATAAGCCCTCCAATCATAATTTATCCCTTGCTGATTGGGTACATTGACAGCAATAACACGAGTATTCGCAGTAACACCAGTGCCAGGACGGTCCAGTACCACAACCACTTTCCAAGTTGACTGAGGTATCGTCACTTTACCCTTAAGTGTACCTTGACTTCCCAATGGTCCGGCAATAATATAAAGCTCCTTGCCTTGTTTCGCCAACTTGCGACAGTATACCTCCAAACTTTTCCAAGTATGCCGATATCTTGGTTGAACGCTTCCGAACCGAAGCCACCACAAGGGGATGGGGCTTTAAACAAGCAGTGTTAGATGCTTTGAGAAACTGGCTTGAAAATCCCTCAGAAACACCACCTACCTCAGTGGATAGTCTTGTGTCCGTCATGCCACGACTGGAGGCAATTGAGGCGAAACTAAAAGAGATAGGCGATTATAAGCCAGAAAGCTTATCACCTACAACTCGCAGTACAGTGGAGCAGTTGCGGGAACGCACATCTACCCAATCACAGGCGATCGCCCGGTTACAACAAGAAGTACTCGTGCTTAAAGAGCAGGTGTCAGGCTTAGAATCGGCGGTGCTATCTTTGGCTAGTCCACCAGAGGAGGAAACTGAAGTTGATATCACATTTGATAGCACGTCCGCTATCACGTCCCCTACTTATCCCTCCCAGAAACCTTACGACCTAACACTGGAAGGTTTACTACGATCCAGACTGCCCCTACTAGCTTATTTTTTTAAATTTACCAACTAATAATGCCACCTAAAAAATCTAAACCTTCACAACCAAGAAAGTGAAAACTTGCCCAAAAAATAATTGAAGATGGGCAAGTTTAAGCT
>CAZZYE010000364.1:0-7416 GCA_964658145.1 uncultured Stigonema sp. | reverse complement strand
TACTTTCCCCGATCATCACCGTGATTCCCTTGCAATTGTTGGCTTATCACATTGCAGCACGTCGCGGTTTGGACGTGGATCAGCCGAGGAATTTGGCGAAGTCTGTGACAGTGGAGTAGTCTGATAATCTTGTGTGTACAAGGTGTCAATACTACTCGGTTAAGGATTTGTAGTGGGAATTAAATCGGTGTAGAGACGCGAAATTTCGCGTCTCTACATAAGTTGACGGTTGATAATTTATCTTAACCGAGCAGTATTGTACAAGGTGTAGACTAATAAAAAAGTTGTATAACACATAAAAAAGTTGGACAATTTCTCCTATGGGTGAGTATTAAACCACCTGTAGGAGATTTTGTTTATGACTAAAACTAAGCGAGAATAGACAAATTTTAAGAGTTATAGCCCAATTATTAGGCTTAGGGATGACTTAAATGTGAGAACCTGGAAAAATCCAGTTGGGGTTGACCATGTTTTTATAGCGGATAGAATTGACAAATGATTTACGGTTGGTTCGTAAGCTGGATTCACAATCAAGGATTAAATCGAGCAATTAATCGAATTCGGCGCGCCAACAAAAGAAGCGGCTACTCCCGAACCGCCATAAGATTACCGATCTTTTTATCTTCTTTCTCCCTTGTACTTCGCGCCTTCGCGGTTCATTCAAATAGGTATTCTTCGAGCGGTTCGGGAGTAAACTTTTTAATTAACAAGTTTTACCTATAGTTAATGCTATCCGTTCTAATATTTTTCAATCCCGCACCCTCGCATCTATCCGCGATACCCTACTACCCAAACTCCTATCAGGCGAGATACAGATGAAAAATGCTGATAAATATGTAGCAATAGGAGATATACCCTAAATGTTTTTCTATGCCTAGAGAATCCATTCCCCGTATAGAATATCTCAGAGTCAAAAACTATCGAGCGCTGTGTGACCTAGAACTCAAAGGAATTACTCCCCTCACTGTCTTCTTAGGACCTAATGGCAGCGGTAAATCAACCATTTTTGATGTTTTTGCCTTTTTATCAGAATGCTTTACAGTCGGTTTGCGGAAAGCGTGGGACAGACGCGGACGCTTTAGAGAACTGCGGACACGAGGTGCAGATGGACCTATTGTAATTGAATTAAAATATCGTGAAAAGCCAGATTTACCTATCATCACCTATCATCTGGCTATTGAAGAAGGACCAAAAGGACCGCAAGTGGCAGAAGAATGGTTGCAGTGGAGAAGAGGTCAGACTGGCAAACCCTTTAAATTTCTCGACTTTCAAGAAGGTGCAGGAAAAGTAATTACAGGCGAAAAGCCAGACGAACAAGACGAGAGAGTATTTGAACAACTAAACTCCTCTGAACTACTTGCTGTAAGTACTTTGGGACAATTTTCTAAACACCCTCGTGTTAGTGCATTACGCAATTTTATTAGTGGCTGGTATCTTTCCTATTTAAGCGCAGACAACACCCGCAGTGTTCCAGAAGCAGGACCCCAGGAAAGATTATCACCTACAGGAGATAATTTACCTAATGTCATTCAATATCTCAAAGAACAATATCCTGAACGGTTAGAACAAATTATTAATAATTTATCCTGTCGTGTTCCTCGCTTAGAAAGAGTAGATGCAGAAATGATGCAGGATGGGCGGTTATTGCTACAAATTAAAGATGCTCCTTTTCCGCAACCCATACTTGCTAAATTCGCTTCAGATGGTACACTCAAAATGTTAGCATATCTCTCCGTATTATATGATCCAGACCCACCGCTACTTGTAGGAATTGAGGAACCAGAAAATTACCTACACCCTCGTTTATTACCAGAATTAGCAGAGGAATGTCGCGCAGCTTCAGCTAATACTCAATTAATGGTAACAACTCATTCACCTTTTTTTGTCGATGCTCTCAAACCAGAAGAACTTTGGGTACTTTACCGGGATGAGCAAGGTTATACACAAGCCAAACGCACTGCTGATATGCAGGGTATTAGAGATTTTATGGAACATGGAGCTACTTTAGGTTCTTTATGGATGGAAGACTATTTTGAAGTCGGTAATCCTCTAATTAACTCTGGTGGAGCGAAGAGGAATATACCTCATAAAAAATAAAGTAGGAGTAAACAAACTTGCACATTGAGTTTTTAGTAGAAGAATTATCAATGAAAGAAGCTCTGCAAAATTTACTACCTAAAATTTTAGGAGAAACTATCACTTTTGATATTCACCCTTACCAAGGTAAAAACAATTTACTTTCTAAATTACCTGACCGTTTGAGAGGATATAAATCTTGGCTTTCAGACGAACACCGAATTGTAATTTTAGTTGATGAAGATCGGGAAGATTGTAAATTATTAAAGGAAAAACTAGAGAAAATAGCTATTGATGCAGGCTTTAGTACTAAAGCATCGGTCGGTATAGATCAGAAATTTCAAGTTCTCAATAGAATAGCAATTGAAGAACTAGAATCTTGGTTTTTTGGAGATATACATGCTCTTATCAAAGCTTATCCTGGAGTATCACCTAATCTAGAAAATCAGGCAAAATACCGTGATCCAGACGCGATTACAGGTGGTACTTGGGAAGCTTTAGAAAAAGTGCTACAGAGGGTAGGGCATCATAAAGGAGGTCTAGAAAAGACAAGAGCAGCACGGGAAATATCGCAACATATGAACCCATCCAACAATCGCTCTAAAAGTTTTCAAATATTCTACGAGGGCTTATTAAAAATAATACTTAAGTAAGTCGGCGTAAATAAACACAACTGTCTGTTATGGCTGTTAGTAGTTAGTTGTTAGTTGTTACTTTAATTCGATAAGCATTTTCTCTATCTTTTAGCTTTTTAACATCGTTATGACGCAGTTCTGTGGCTAGATAATCAATTTTTATTTGTATAGGTCATTGAAGGTTTTCGGGTAATTTTTTAAATTGTTTTGACGCAACCTTGGAAAATTCTACTTTGTAACTCACGCTACGTCCTTTTTCATTTCTTTTTTAATTTCTTCCCAAGGAACAGTTCCATTTATTTTGATATCTTCTATTGCTAAGTCATAGTCTCTAAGGTCTTTTTCGTCTTCTAACATTTCTAGAACTTCTTCTAAAGTACTTTTTGGTGCTATATCTAGATGAGCGTGAATCAGTTGAATTAGTTCTTGTCTTTCGATTGTAGTTTCCATTTTTACACCTTTTTAATTACTGCTTTCATACTTTCAGTATAGCGCTTAAGCTTTTCAAACACTTTTTTGGCGAAGTCAGCGACTCACGGGCAACCTTTTACAGGAATCAAAGCTTCAGAATATCGACCCAAGCGTCAGAGTTGATTTCCTCTTTCTAACCATTGGCTAGCCGTTGTATTCCCTTTCGAGACATCCGTTGATAATGATGCAATCAGCGTTACGGATTGAGACAAAAATATTACCTGGCAACAAGATTGAAATTAATCTGCCTGCTGATACTACCTCAACTTCTGTCGGACAAACCATTGAGGTGATCGTCATTCTGGCTCAAATTCCTGATTGGTAAATTTGAGAACCCGACAGTTCTCTGTGACTGTGCGAATAATATTCTCTGGTACGCCATCAGGAACTTTTACTTGAAGTTCCAGTGTAATTTCTACTTCTGCCCCTACCAAACTGCTAAGATGTTGAATTACCTCGTCTGCTATCTGTCCGATATCACGTCGTAAGCGTAATGCGTCCAGCTGGACTGAGCCATAAAAGCGTTTCGGTGCAGATGCGGCAGATGTTTCATTACTAAGCGTGACAGTTTGTTGTTCAACATCCTTAGGATTGAGGTCAGTAGGTTGTTTTCTAGTCGTATAACTTCCTGTTCCTGTTGTTTCTCTAACCTGTATGGTAAGAGTTTTAGCCTGAGCAGCGGCATCTGCTTGAAACTGACATTGTGCCACTTCTGGTTTAACTATCAAGTTTTGACTACTAAGTGTTACGGTAATGTGTTCGGCTGCTTTCAAGCCGAGGTAACGCTCTTTCGTTTCATCCCAGCCTGTGGCATAAGCAAAATTTTCACTCCACAGCAAGGTTGCAACTCCTTCTTGTATCGCTTGTAACAGTACCTGTTGATTTTTGAGGCGTGGCAAATACAGGTAGTATGCCAGGTATTCCCACAGTTTTTTGAGATCGAGGTGATTTACATCTCTCCAAAGATAGGGATCGAGAGCTTCCAAGCGCAGGCGACTAGCAGCATAGTTAGCAATCAAATGTTCTTCATGAACTGCTTTGCGACTGGCTTGCAGAATGGGTGAATCTTGCTTTTGGAGGCGGATTTCTTGCCATTCAATTTCCCCTTGGGGGTCAGGTTGCATTGGCACTAACAGCCAGATGTAAGCTTCTTGAATTAAACTTTTTACATCTTTGTCAGTTTGCTGTTGTTTAGTTGTCGCCTGATTGCTTTGAGAAACATCTAAATTTAGGGCTTCTTTATCCCCCACAATCGAATTCCAGGCGAGGTACTGACAAACAGATTGTTCTAGTAATTCCAGTTTTGCCTGATCTGATGCCAAGAACAGCAACATATTTTTGCAGTATCGAGGACTAGCTCCCTTTTCATTCAGTATTTCTTCTACCCTTGTAAGGGCTTGGGTATTATTTTCCTTGTTTTTATGGGGATGTTGCGGTCCCAAAACAACCAGCCTCACAGCCATTTCATCAGGAACATCTGCGGAAGAGTCGGGAGCAATATGTACTCCAGCAAACTCACCCCGTTGCTTGTCAGTCTTTAGCCTGCGAATAATTTCATCCCAAGCTTTATCCCGATCCTGTTGAATTTGCTCGGCTCTATCTTGGGCAAGTCTGGTTACACTAGGCTGAGTTGAGAACCAGTAACGAGTGTTATCAATGTAAAGGTGTGTGGCTTGGTCGGTCAGTCGGCGCAATGCATCACCGAACGTGGCAACACTTTCCCCTGGTTGGACACAGCCTAATTTGATCCGATTGTCTTCTACACCACGATTAGCTGCTCTTAGAGTGGGGGCAGAACCAAGGTAAATTGTCCGGGCGACGCGACGACAGGCAGAATAACGTCCTAAGTTAGGATTATTGCGATCGCACGCCAAAGGTAAAGAATTATATCCATCAACATCTTTCTCAATTACTGGTATCCAGTTGTCTTCTAGGTAACGAGTCAATTCTGCTTGCACTTGTCCATCATCCATCGGCACGTTAGCAGGCATAATTAACAAACTCTTGTCCTGTCCCTCCCAAAGTGAGTGAATTACCTTTGCCATCAGTCGCAGCACACCCCGCGTGCGTTGGAATTTGTCTAGAGTTGACCAGTCGTTGTAAAGTCGGTCAAACAGTTCGGGATGGATAGGATAGGCATTTTCTAGCCGCCGCTTGTAACTAGCTTCCCGACACTCACTGGGAAATTCTTGTGATTGGTGTTGGTACATTTCCCCAAAGGCACGGATGGCGGCATCACGAGCAATAAAGCCACTTTCTTCGGTAATGGGTTGAAACAGTCGCCGCCGCACAATTTCAAAACTTTCATCGGCACTTGCAGGACGCCAAGGAGATTCGACTCTGCCAATAGCATTTTTGAGTCTACTCAAGGCTTCCTTACCGCGATCGCCACCAATTTCATTATCAGAAGCGGGAATACTCACTACCAATAGTGTTCGTGCAGCGTTTTTTGCCGACTCGCTTAAAGTTTGAGCAAAAGTAAAGTGAGTATCAAAACTGCCCCCCGGAAGGTCGTTTATTTCGTGCAGTTGTCGGGCGTAAGCCACCCATTCATCAATAAGAATCAGGCAGGGTGCATAATGGTTAAATAATAGCCGCAGAGTATCGCCAGGGTTAGTTGAGGTTTCATCAGCTTCCCGAATCATTTCGTAGGCTTCTTTGCCTCCCAACTGCCAAGCCAGTTCACCCCAGAGTGTCCGAACAATTGTGCCATCTTTTTTACGCTGAGGCTGACCAGGAGAAATTTTATTTCCTACCAGCACTGCTGTGCTAACTTTTGGCGGAGGTAAAACGCTAGCAGTTTCCAATACAGGTTCTAATCCAGGAAGATCTGAAGCAGGAACTCCCATAAATAGGTGGTACAGTGCCAGCATGGCGTGAGTTTTGCCACCACCAAAGTTGGTTTGCAGTTCAATAACTGGATCGCCTCCGTTGTCAGAAAGACGTAACAAGGCATTTGCGAGCAATTGCTTCAGCCCTTCAGTGAGGAAGGTGCGGCGAAAAAACTCTGTAGGTATACGGTATTCGTCCGAACCTTCATCTAAATAAACTTGCCAGAGGTCAGCCGCAAATTCCGCTTCTTGGTAGCGACCGCTAGCAACATCTGGATGAGGCGTGACAATTTCTCGCCAGGGTTTCAAACCCCCTGCAGGATTGCCTTCTAGCGGCTGGAGAGTAGCGCGACGAGTTTCACGACGGGCTTGTTCTGTGAAGCGTACCCGCAAAAGTTCTTGTTTTTGCTTATCAACTTCATCTGCTTCTGGTGCTGAGATGGAAGAGAGTAAGCGTGAAACGCTATCAAGGGCACGATAGGCATCATCTGTAGATAACGGTTCACTATGCGCCCAAGAATTGCGAGTGACCATTAATTCGCCAACTAAGTTTTTTTCAGCATTGCCCAAAGTCTTTTTAAAGACCTCACGCCACTGATTCCACACCAGTTTCAGTAGTTCTGAAACATCTTGCTTCAGTATTTGCTGAACACTGCGCCGCAGGTTACGGTCTTCTGATACAAAAGGCGTGGCAGCGACTAGCCACTTATCGCCATAGACGGAACGCATCTCCCTTTCCACAAAGGGATATAAGCCATCTCTTAGGAGGTCTAAGGTTCTACCAACTCGTTCGCGGTTACTGATGGACATAGTTTTTTTTATACTAGTTTTTGTTGAGTTTGCCCTCACCCCCTGCCCCTCTCCCATTCTGGGAGAGGGGAGAATAACTCCCCTTCCCCCACTATGGGGGAAGGGGTCGGGGGATGAGGGCTATTGGCGGGTAAAAGCTTGACTAATGGTGTCCAAAGCAACAGGCAAATTTGTTTCCACTAGATGACTGCTAAAACGGACAAAGCGAAGTCCCAATGATTCGAGAAGTTCCTGACGCTGGCGATCGAGAATCTTTTGAGACTCATGAATTGGTCCGTCTATTTCCACAATCAGACGTTCGGCTGCACAAAAGAAATCAACGATAAAACACCCAATTGGTTGCTGGCGACGAAATTTGCGACCTTCTAACTTTCGGTTTCGTAAGGCTTGCTAAAGGATAGCTTCGCTAAGTGTGGGTTCTTTGCGAAACTGACGGGCAACCTCTTTCATTTTTTGCCGTTGGGCTAGTGGGACTTGCCATTTGTCTGGTATGCCCTCACCCCCAGCCCCTCTCCCAGAATGGGAGAGGGGAGTAAGAGTGTCTTGTTGCGTTTTTGTTCCCCCAGTTTCAGTTTGCGAGAGGGGAGTAAGAG
>CAZZYE010000363.1:0-7418 GCA_964658145.1 uncultured Stigonema sp. | reverse complement strand
CCTTACACAGTAAGGCATTAATTCCTCTTGCCTTCAAAAATGAGCGAACGTACAGTAATGAGCGATCGCCTCTAATTCCTTCGATGTATTACACGGAAAGACCCAACCTCCCCTCTTTGCGTGTAATACACCGTTAAGCTGACAACCCCTTTCCCAAGTATTACACGGTATCACCACCATCAGATCCACAATCACGTTGAAACCTTACACAGTAAGGTATTAATTCCTCTTACCTTCAAAAATGAGCGAACGTACAGTTATTAGTAGAATAAGATTTGTTACTTCATTTCTACTTTCTCGCTCCTAAACACTGATACAGCAAAGGTACTGATCTTGCTTTAAACTTTCTGTGAACGTTTTAGCTTGCAATGATTGAGGTGCAAAAAGAGTGATCTACAGAATACTTATTCAGTAAGACTTTCAACCAAGCGCGTAACTTTCTGTACGGGAAAGAGGATTTTGAGGTTAACGTAATAGTGAGCCGCCAAGGCGATCGCCACTACACTCATCAGACAGTAGTGCAGATGTATTATAAGCTGAGGCTATAGCATTTTATTTCCTCTCTTTATGGGCGACCATACAAGAAAAATCATCCACGTCGATATGGACGCCTTCTATGCATCAGTGGAGCAGCGGGACAATCCTGATTATCGTGGCAAACCGTTAGTAGTGGGTGGATCTCCTAATCTACGAGGGGTGGTGGCATCTGCCAGTTACGAAGCGAGAAAATATGGCATTCACTCTGCCATGCCTTCACGTTTAGCAGTTGCCAAGTGTCCCGAACTGGTCTTCGTCAAACCTAGATTCGAGGTCTACCGAGAAATTTCAACCCAAATCCACGCCATCTTTGAGCGCTACACTGATTTAGTGGAACCCGTCGCCCTGGACGAAGCTTACTTGGATGTGACTGAAAATAAGCAAAATATCCCCTATGCTTCCACCATATCTCGCCACATTAGAGCAGCAATTTTCAAGGAAACTGGATTAACTGCCTCTGCTGGTTTGTCTATTAACAAGTTCCTCGCAAAAATGGCATCGGGTAAGAACAAGCCTAATGGACTGACAGTCATTTTGCCAGAGGATGCTGAAGCCTTTGTAGAACAGTTACCAATTGAGAAGTTTCATGGTATTGGAGAGGTTACTGCCAACAAAATGCACTCTTTGGGCATTCATACGGGTGCTGATTTAAAAGAGCGCGAGATCTCTGAATTAATCCAGCATTTTGGTAAAGTAGGGCAGTACTACTACAAAATCGCCAGGGCGCAGGATGACCGTGTAGTGGAACCTAACCGCATTCGTAAATCGATTGGTGCGGAAACATCGTTTGCTCAAGATTTGAGCGATCGCGCATCCATGCTGTTACCAAGTATTGTTGCAATAAAACAACATATTTTAACCTAACAATAACATTCTAATAACTTTTGAGTTGTAGAGTTTTTCTAATCAGGGATTCAGTATACATTGTGACTGACTGCCATTACAAAACTTAAATATATGGATTTATCATCTCCTAGTCCTACTACAAGCTCACCCCTAATACCTGTATTTGGGGATAACGTGCAAGACATGCTTGGTACTGGTACATTACGTGTAAGTCCCAGTGCCATCATTACGGTGAACAGTATTGCCGATACGGTGGATGACCTTAATTCAGGTACGACCACGTTGCGAGATGCTATTAACCAGGCAAACGGTGACACAGGTTCCGACGTGATTGTGTTTGACCGTTCTTTGTTTGCCAGTGCGCAGACTATTACCTTGAGCTTGGGAGAACTAGACATTACCCACAACACAAGCATCATTGCTCCAAGGGACTCATTGACAGGTGGGGACTTGGTTACAGTGAGTGGAAACAATGCCTCGCGGGTGTTTGAGATTGAAACAGGAGCAACAGTGAGCCTTGATGGGTTGATTGTTGCTGATGGTCTAGTGACGGATGACAACGGTGGTGGAATTAAAAACAGCGGTACTCTCACTCTAGACAGCAGCATTGTTCGCGGTGACTCTGCTAGAAGAAGTGCAAACTTGAGTCCTGGCAACGGTGGAGGCATCAGTAACAGTGGCACTTTTACTGTAAGCAACAGCACCATAAGTGGTAACTTGGCAGATCGTTATGGCGGTGGCATCTATAACAGTGGTGGCATGCTGATAGTGAGTGACAGCAGCATTAGCGATAACACCATCGGCAACAACTTAACAGCAGGTGGCGGTGGCGGCATCTGTAACAGTGGTGGTATCTTGATGATGAGCAACAGCATCATCACCGGTAATTCGGCAGGCAGTTCTAGTTACGGCGGCGGCATCGATATTGATGGTATTAGTGTTCGTAGCAATGTTGAAGTGATCAACAGCATCATCAGCAGTAATGAAGCAGGCTACGGCGGTGGCATCTATAACTTTATCAACTCAAACCTGACGGTGAGCAACAGCACTATTAGCAGTAATTCTGGCTGTGGCATCTTTAACAGCAGCATCCTTAAGGTGAGCAATAGCACCATTAGCAACAACTTAACAACAGGTGGCGGTGGCGGCATCTGTAACAGTGGCACTAGTACCACCGTAAGCAACTGTACCATCAGTGGCAACTCGGCAAGATATGACGGTGGTGGCATCAATGGTAGCGCGACGGTGAGCAACAGCACCATCATCGGCAACTCTGCAGGGCGCAACGGCGGTGGTATCTATAACGATAGTACCAGTACAGTGAGCAACAGCACCATCAGCGGTAATACAGCTATTGGTAATGGTGGCGGCATCTATAACGACTACTATGGCACTTTGACACTAGTATTCAATACCCTCACTCTCAACTCTGCCGCCAATGGCTCAGGTGTGTTCAATGTTCCTAGATCTCTAGTTGACTCTCAAGTGTTACCTTCACACTCTGCCAGCATGCGCAACACAATCATCGCCGCCAACCTCAACAGTACAAACGGTGTCAACCCCGATGTATCAGGCACATTCACAAGTAACGGCTACAACTTAATTGGTGACAGCACTGGCAGCACCGGATTTGGCGTCACAGGAGACATAGTAGGCACAAGTGACAACCCCATTGACCCAAGACTTGCTCCTTTGGACTTTTATGGTGGTCCCACACAGACAATCGCCCTCCTCCCAGACAGTCCAGCAATTGATGCCGGTGACCCAACTATACTGGATACTGATCCTACTACTGATCAGCGCGGTAACCCGCGTGTAAGCAATGGTAGAGCCGATATTGGGGCATTTGAAGTCCAAGTCTAGTAAAGCGTTGTGTGCCTACGCACACTATTCAACCTAAAAGATACCAAAATAAACCAAAGATTACAGTCTTGTGTTGTGTGGAGCGCACAGTTAAAATTCCTGCGCTCGCTTTTTACAAAACTTCATCACTGCGATCAATTCACCGAGCATGGGCTTACGCTTTAATTCTTTCAGTTAAAAATCATATTTCTTAACCAGATAATAACATTCTAATAACTTTTTAACTGTAGAGTTTTTCTCATCAAGGCTTCAGTATACATTGTGACTGACTGCCATTACAAAACTTAAATATATGGATTTATCATCTCCTCCTAGTCCTACGACAAACCCACTCCTAACACCTGTATTCGGGGATAATGTGCAAGACTTACTCAATGCTGGTGCGTTAAATGTAAACCCCAGTGCCATTATTACGGTGAACAGTACCAACGATGCGGTCGATGACTTGAACTCAGGTGTGACCACATTGAGGGATGCGATCAATCAGGCTAACGGTGACACAGGTGAAGACTTGATTGTGTTTGAGCGCTCCTTATTTTCCAATCAGCAGACTATTACCCTCAGTGGCACAGAATTAGACATCACCCATAACTTGGACATCATTGCTCCACGTGACCCGTTAACGGGTGGGGATTTGGTGACTGTGAGTGGCAATAAAGCCTCGCGGGTGTTTGAGATTGAATCAGGAGCAACAGTAACGCTGTCTGGATTGATTGTTGCAGATGGCAACGTGAGGAATGACGACGATGGTGGGGGAATTAAGAACTGCGGTGTCCTCACTCTAGATAGCAGCATTGTTCGCAACGACTTTGCCAGGAGCGGTGGCGGCATTGCTAACGAAAGTGGCGCTATGCTGATGGTGAGCAACAGCACCATAAATCGCAACTTGGTAGACTTCTTCGGCGGCGGCATCACTAGTACTGGTACATTGACGGTAAGCAACAGCACCATTAGTGATAACACGGCAAGCGACGGTGGCGGTGGCGGCGGTATCAGTAACACTGGCACATTGACGGTAAGCAACAGCACTCTCAGCGGCAACTCGGCAGTCAAAAACGGCGGCGGCATCTTTAATGGCAAAAGCGAAGTCGGCAACGGTGGCACTGTGAATGTGAGCAACACCACTCTTAGTGGTAACACGGCAGGCAATGATGGCGGCGGCATCTTTAACGACAAAACCCTGACGCTGGTGTCCAGTACCCTCACCCTCAACTCTGCAAGCTTAGGTGGGGGCATGTTCAATGATGCTCTAGGCAATGCCTGCACGCGGAACACAATTATCGCCGCCAACCTCAATAGTCCGAACGGCATCAACCCCGATGTATCCGGCACATTCAACAGCAATGGCTACAACCTGATTGGCGACAGCACAGGCAGTACCGGATTTGATGAAGCTATAGGAGACATAGTGGGTACTAGCGACAATCCAATTGACCCTCGTCTCGATGTTTTGGCTTTCAATGGTGGTCCCACACAAACAATCGCCCTCCTCCCAGATAGTCCCGCAATTGATGCAGGCGACCCAACAGTGCTAGATACTGACCCTACAACTGACCAGCGGGGTTTAGCTCGTGTAGTCAATGGTAGAGCAGATATTGGGGCGTTTGAAGTCCAAGTCTAGTAAGGCGTTGTGTGCCTACGCACACTATTCAACCCAAAAGATCCGCTCGTAAACCTTCGTGCGTAGGCGCAGCCCACCGCAGGCATCGCACTTGTTTAGGGATGGGCGAGCCTGCAAGTGTGCGATTGGCGAAGCCACTGCCATCCCTTGCAATCGCTTTTTACAAAACTTCATCATTGTGCTGTATGGATATCTCTCGACAGATCTTGACAAGACTTTACAATTAGCCTCACACGTAATCGTTCAGACACAGATGGAATTGTGAGTAGCGATGCCCAATAAAGCTTGAAATTTCAAGCTGAAGCGATTGGGAACTCGCGCATAGCTACCGAAATCGGCTTTATGACCCACGGTGATAGTGCAGGATTAGGGGCAGGCACAAACACGAATACACCCAACTCTCCATTCCACGAAGGCGCTAAATCAGCAACGGGTTTACCATCACACACCCCAGTAGCACACGCCCATTCGTACCATTTTTGTTGCTCAGTAGTTAAAGATCGTGTCGATACTTGTTTGCGCTCAACGTTATTTTTAAGTTCAAGTTTGAAGCTCCAGCCCTCCTCCAGGGACTTACGGAAAAATCCGGACTTAGTCTGCTTGATTTTTCCAGCTTCATCTTGGATAAGTGTGTAGGCGATCGCGTCTTCAAATTTATTAGAGTACTTCAACCACAAGCGTTCTGCTACCCCAATATTCAGATGAATTCCCGCTTCTTTTAGTGCCTGCATTACATCATCAGGAATTGTGCTGACTGTATTAATAGCGCTCTTCACCATATCTGCTCTTTGGAATGGAGTAGGCTTTCGCTCCTCTTCCATAAATGATGGAATTTGATTCATCTTGTTGTAGAGCAAGTCTACGGCGTTTTTGATGATGAACTGGCGTGGTTCTTTAGTCGCAGAATGGATTGATTCAATTTTCATGCCAGTGTCAGAGTCCAGTTCCGGCGGCACATAAATCCTGGGTATCCCCTGTCCCACATATTTCCAATGAGTGCTTTTTGCTCGGTCCCCCACAGGGACGCTAACTTCTGTTGTTGTTTTCTCTAAGTCTTTTAAAGAAACAACAACAGTGTTCGGGTCCGTTTCAGGGTCATCCGTACTGCGGACTACCCCATCACCTTCATCTAACTGAGGCTGCGTACATTCTTGTGTTAAAGGAAACTCTACAACTTTCTTTGTACGGGTGTCCCGAATAGGGACTACCCTTTCTGGCTCTGGTTTCCACTCCTCTACTGGCTTGAAGGAATATGAGCGTGCTGGTTCCTGGGCGCTCGTTTTTCTCAAGGATGTTTTGCTCAACTGCGATGTGTAATCCCTTGAGGATGGTTTTGCGATCGCACCCAGTACGAGAGGCAACGTGTTCTGCCGATTCAGTGAAGGTATTGCCTGAAATGGTGCGGTACAAGACCTGGTTCAGGGCGAATGACTCACAGAGCGTTGGCTTTGCCTCCACCGTTTTACATAATCGAAACAGCGCTGCATCTTTTAATTCTGGTGGTAGGCTCTGTATCCACTCTAAGGAGACTTGTTGGGTACTAAAATCAAGTTCAAGTGTAGGTTTTTCCCGTAGGGCATCTGTCCCCGTGCAAGACGCAGGGGAATCTGATATGATTAGAGTCATAGATTTTTAAAATATTTTTGTTACTGACCCCCACTGGTAAGCCTGAGAAACTGACAGTAGGGGTTTTCATTTCCCTTGGCGGATCGATTTCTACTTGTCTTAAGTGTGTATGCAAGTAAATCGTTTATAAACTATCTTACGGCGTTGAGAATGGCACCGGAACCATTAATCTTGTAAATCTAAGCACCACTGGCTCTGATACTGCCAACATCACTGGGGGTGAAGGTCTATTTCTTGATGCCACTGGCACGCTGACTGGTTCTGAGGTTTATCAAGTTGGCAATCTTGTGGTAGATCCAACAAGTCCAAGTATTGGCTCTGTGAGAGTGAGTGGCACTATCTCTGTACTGACGACCCAGATTCCGGAGCCAAGTAACACAACTGCACCGATCGGCATGACTATGATTGGGGTTAGTTTCCTGCGGCGCAGGCGCAACCTCAAAGCAATCGATTAATTAAGGCGATCGCGCGAAAATATTTGGGTAGAATCCGGAACGCTGCCCAATGCTATTGTATTAGTATATAACTAATTAATTTGAAACCTCTATACAGAAACACAACCACACTGTTTTTCAGCAGTGTGGTTTTATATTTAGGAATCAGCCAGTCAGAATTTATTGGGTTTACCGTACTAGGATATTACAGTTCTCCACACCTTTAAACACACCTATTTTATTGGTCGGTAATCATCATTAATTAAGTGATACAAACCGAATTCATGTTGTAATTACTTATTAATAAGATGAGATTAAAGCAATATTGAAATTATCAATCTTCAATCTTACAATACGAGGGATACCAAGATGTTAGTTCGTTACAACCCCTGGCAAGAAATGAACGCTATCCAACGTCAACTTAACCGTTTGTTTGATGAAGTACCAGCAACATCTGAGGTTCGAGCGTTTACACGAGTTCCTGCTGCTGA
>CAZZYE010000362.1:1961-7435 GCA_964658145.1 uncultured Stigonema sp. | reverse complement strand
AACTAACAACTAACAACTAACAATTGACCAATGACTAATTCACCGAAAGGACAAATCAGGGTATCAGAAAGTCGGTGGAGAAAACCGCGCCTGCGTGTAACTAGTGATGCTGAACGAGAGCGCCATGCTAGTTGGATCGATTCATTCTTCCATCTGGTGTTTGCAGTGGTCATTACACAATTGAGCTATAACCTCAAACAAAATCTTTCGGTTATCGGGTTTTTGGAGTTTGCGGCGCTCTTTGTACCCTGCTGGTGGGCATGGGTACTCTTCACTTTCTACGCTGACCACTATGATACTGATGATGTTATTCATCGGCTGTTGATTCTGAGTGGAATGCTAGGTGTCATCTTCTTAGCAGCGAATCTTCACAATGTTTTTCGTGGCGGCGAGGTTGGCTTCATCCTTTCGTACTTAATGCTCAGATCAATTGTTCTTGCGCTTTATGTACGGGCGTCGCACTGGCGTTAGCAATTGCAGGTGGTTCACTTCCACCGCTTGCAGTGGAGGGTTTGCTGCTTGCTATGCTTGTAGGCAAAGTAAGTTTTGATATCTTTCGTACCAAATCTACACTAGGGACGGATGAGGAAAAGATTGTTGAGATTGATGCTCATTATTAAGGTAAAGAGTTGATCTCTTGGGGAGATTTACCTTGAGATATTGACTATAGGTTGCATGTGTGGTAAGCAGTCAGTATTGTGAGCGATCGCATGAGTAGCGCCGGACTCACGGATAAAACAACACCTATAGGGAGTTCTAGATCGAGAAAGCCTTTAGTAATATGATGATTGTCGAGCATTGTACTTATGAAACAGAACGATTCGTTACCAATGGGGTGTGTTCTCCGCAGAGCAACATCTGGAGATATTTGGTCGATTCGGTTGTTGGTGCTATTGGCAACACTTGACCCTACTCAATTACGTTGGCAGCAATTCTGGGTGATTGAATGTGAAGGGGAATTAGTAGCTTGCGGACAACTACGAAGCTTCTTTGGTGCGCAAGAACTTGGGAGCTTGGTTGTAAAATCAGGTTGGAGAGGTCGCGGTTTGGGGACATTTCTGACACAGCATCTGATTCATGAAGCAACTCAACCGCTTTATTTGGAATGTTTGGGTCAGCGACTAGCACAGTTTTACTTTGGCTTTGGCTTTGTGCCAATTTCCATTCAGGACATACCTCCATCCCTAGCGCGTAAGTTTAGATTTTCTCATTTAGGGAAAATGTTACTTGGAGTTCCTGTGGTTTTTATGGAGTATCGACAAGATGATAGTAAAAATTATACCCCAACTGAAGCGGCGATTTAGCTAGTAAAACCTTTTTTCCGTAAGGCTTTTCAGATCCTCTTGCTTTGCCGCAAAATAGTTTTTAATTTCTGTAGGAGTAAGTTGTATGACTGTTGTTTCCGGACGAATCGGTTGCAGGAGAGTGTTAGTACTGCATTGGGAACTGCTTGCCTTTCTATACACGTACTCAGCACTTATACCAGGTATGCGAAAGTAGTCGCCTGTTTGTAATTCTTGGAAAGTCATGATAATCTAAGAATCTTGAGTGAGTATAAATGCACTTCTAGACGTGAATGTTAACACGTCTAGAAGCAGTCTTAGTTACCTCCATTGACATAAAACCATTTTTAATTTTAAATTTTTATTGTTCGGCATCTGATTTACGAGTACTATTTAACTGGAGGAGCGCTCGCCAATCTTTCAAAGCCGCCTCGGTCCACAGCCAATTTTTACTTAATTGATCCAGTTGGAAATTGAGTGGATCATCTTTGACTACCATTTGACGCAGCTTGATCGCTTCCTTAAGATATTGCTCACGTTTAGCAGCAGGTTGACTAGATGCCGTTTTGTACAACCCCAGTGCTAACCCAGCATAAGGAGTTAAAGTATCTTGCCGAGGCGTTGGTGGTGGGGCGGCGACAGCACGGGTCGTAGTGTTTGTGTTCTGCTGTTTGACAGCTACATTCAACGCCTTGAACCATGAATCATTGGCTCGATTCAGATCGCTTTCAGCATAGTAAGCAAACCCTAAAGCGTTAGTATACAACAGCGAGTCTGGTTTAGCTTTCACGGCATTTTCCCAAAAACGACGGGCATCATCAACGCTGTATTTTTTGTCTCCAGTCTGGACAAACTGCCACGCTAATCGCCCCTTGAAAAAGTTGACAGATGGATCGTCAAATTGTTCCGGGGAAACAAGATCTAGGGCGGCTTTAGCATTATTGAGTGCACCACGGTTAAGTAGTTCTTCCACCGCACCAAGCCCTGCAAGCAAGTCGCCCCTACTTAATTTTTCAGTGGCGTAAGCGGTGACAATTCCAGTAGCATCTGTCTTTACATTGACTTGAGGAGTTGGAGGATTTTGGCTAGATGGAGACTCGCTGGGCAAAGGATGAATGTCAGATAACGATGACATTTGGTGATTGTGCCACCAATTAAAACCGACAATAGCTGCTACAGCGCTTACTCCGACAATCCCAAAAATCGCCCCTAAATTGCGTCTGGTCCGACGTCTTAATGTAGCTTGTTGTGATGGGGTAGGAGATGAGTCTAATGAGGATAAATCTGGATTTTCCCAGTCCCCGTGGGAATTTTCACGAAGACCACGAGAGGCTTCGCTGCCAATTGGTAACTCACGCAGATCTGGGTTGGTCTCTGATGGGACTTGTGTCCACTTCAGCGACTCGCCATCTTGCGAATCTATATGCCCTGAAACTTCGCTTCCATAAATATTTTCGGACCCAACATCTTCCACAAGTTCAGCAGTCATATGAGAGTGCTCTGTTTTAGACGATGAGTTATCTAGCTGGCGAAACAGATCGGAAACAATAGCCGAATCCTCTTCATAGGTTGGGTCATCATACTCAATTTCATCAACGAGGTCGCCCCAGGTATCTTCGCCTAGCCAGTCAAGATCATTCGAGTCTCTTGCCAAAGACGAAGGTATTAGATTGTCAATTGGTAAAGGCATCTCGACATCATCTACAGACGAATACATCCTTGGCGTTGTCCTTAAAGCCGGATCGTACTCGTTAAGTAACTCCATACTTTGCTGTAAATAAATCTCTGGACTCAGATAACCGTCAAATTCTGGTTGGAGATACAAAATCGGTAACGCCCAGTACATCTGGTGAACACCATAGGAAGTTACCAATCCTTGGCGCATCCGACTTACACACAGATCCACGGCATATCCCCGGGCGAGGTTGCGGTAAAACAATTGTGTCAGCGTCAGCGCCACATCATCGGGAATGCGTTCTGACATTGCCAAAACGCTCCTAATGCCTCGCTTCACCAAGCTTTCTGTGAGATTACGTTCACCTGTGTCTGCGATTGTGTCTGAAGTAGGTGCGTATGCTCCTAAGCAGGAGTTAAATACTGCCATTTGAATGTTATTATTGACGAGCAAACCTGCCAAATCGTCACCACTTAAGGTTTCCGTTAAGCCAGTTCTGCTACTGACAAGATAAATCTCGCCGCCATTAGGACCTAAATTACTATGACCGGAGTAATGTAGAACGTGATATCGTCCTTGTTCTAAAGCTTGTGTCAATTCTTCCCGCCCTGGTTGTTCTAGCAGGGTCAGTTGAATTTGTGGGAAATAATTGCCGCCTTCAAGGTAGTGGAGTTCTGCTTGGAGTTTGATCGCTTCTTGTTTAAGTAGTGAAAGACGGACTTGATCTGTGGGGGAAGCGATCGCCATCAGTACCCTGATCCCACCTTCATCAAGTGGCGTTGGCATGTTTGTCGATGGCAGACGAGATGCCCCATTAACTCCACTTTGGTAACGAGAAAAAGCAATATAAGCTCCTGTTGCTACTGGGCGATCGCCAAAATGCATCACTTCCCAAGGCAGACGCGCTAATCTTGTGTCTTTTAACCCTAAGCGCAGGCGTAATACCTGTTGGTGATTTTGGGCAATTCCTTGCGCTGTAATCCAACTATCTCTGAGAGTGCCTTGAAACAGTGCGTTATAGAGTTGTTGACCCAAGGCTACCAAGTTGACAGAGTTTCTTGCAAGCGCATCCCCCTGCAACACTGACTTCAAAGGGTCATTCATCAGATGCCCAGCAGCTGTCAACCAGTCAGCTACAGGCCAATTCACCAGTTCTTCTGCCAATGGCACCCCAGGCGCGACTTGTTCCGTCCGCACCAAGTAGTCATTTTGCCCTACTGGGGTTACGGAAATGTGAAATTCCTGGGTCACAACTTCTGTTTGCCTCCTAAATCTAGCTTGAAACGCTTTAGTTTCAAGTCGATGTTTCGCTTCTTGTTATACTTTAGATGCATCCTGTCACTGAATGTTTCTAATTCAAGTTGTTTTGCAGAGCAGCTTTTACAACTTTATCCGGATTATATTGTTTCTGCATAGAAAATTTTTATTGGTAGATGCACCTTGATTTTTAACTTCCCCTAGTTGTCTAACACCTACTAGGGGTTTTTCTATCATTAACAAAAAATTCCCTCCAATTTACACTAATTGATCCGGGGGATCGTGCATAACCTAGAATACCCCGATTGGCAAATGCATCAAAGATACTTACTCCTGACCGTACCGCTAACTTCTCCTAGTTGGCTAAAACCCTCTGTTACATTGGCAAACAGCAACAACCTCACCCTGCATATAGATTTGTCAGGAAAATGGTAGTTACCTCGCTTATCTTAGTATTAGTAGATGCACCTTAACGACTAACTCCCCTAGTTGGCTGCCGACGACTAAGGGCTTTTTTATTTTGGCGACAATATATTTATGAAGGAAAATTTTCCCAAATTTGTCCGGAATCTACTGATCAATCTTAGAACATGTAATTGGTAGATGCACCCTGATAACTAACTCCCCTAGTCGGATAAGACCATCTGGGGGTTTTTTTTGTTTTTGAATAACTTGAACCAGCAAAGGCATGAAATCATCCGGAGGATGATCGTGACCTCTAGCACATAGTATTGGTAGATGCACTCTGATAACTAACTCCCCTGCTTAGCTGCCAACTATAGTACACCAGGCGCGAAAATATGTAAGCTTTTTGAATTTTTAATTCCAAAGGCGCAGTACTAGGGGCTTTTATATTTTTTAAAGAATATATTTATGAAGGAAATTTCTGCAAATTTATCCGGAACCTACTGGTTGAACTCAGAACATGTAATTGGTAGATGCACCCTGATAACTAACTCCCCTGATTGGATAACACCATCTGGGGTTTTTTTATTTAAGAATAACTGGAACCAGCTTTCGCATCAAATCATCCGGATGATCATGGTCAGGAATAGAACATAGTATTGGTAGATGCACCCTGATAACTAACTCCCCTGCTTAGCTGCCGGCTAATCGGGGCTTTTTTATTTTTGAACTTAGATCATCAGGAAAATTTTCCCCAATTTATCCGGAACCTGCTGGTTGAACTCAGAACATGTAATTGGTAGATGCACCCTGATAACTAACTCCCCTGATTGGATAACACCATCTGGGGTTTT
>CAZZYE010000362.1:0-1861 GCA_964658145.1 uncultured Stigonema sp. | reverse complement strand
TGGTCAGGAATAGAACATAGTATTGGTAGATGCACCCTGATAACTAACTCCCCTGGTTGGATAACACCACCTAGGGTTTTTTTATTTAAGAATAACTGGAACCAGCTTTCGCATCAAATCATCCGGATCATCATGGTCACCACTAGAACATATTATTAGTAGATGCACCCTGATAACTAACTCCCCTGATTGGATAACACCATCTGGGGTTTTTTTATTTAAGAATAACTGGAACCAGCTTTCGCATCAAATCATCCGGATGATCATGGTCAGGAATAGAACATAGTATTAGTAGATGCACCCTGATAACTAACTCCCTTGGTTGGACAACACCATCTGGGCTTTTTTGAGGGTTGACACAATATAATACTCAATTTCTGTAAATTTATCCGGAACCTACTGGTTGATATCAGAACATGTAATTGGTAGATGAACCCTGATAAGTAACTTCCCTAGTCAGATAACACTATCTAGGGTTTTTAAATTGGCAAAATGAAATTTAATCACCACTTCTACCAATTTTTTATCCGGACAACTGTACTTAACCTTAGAACATGTAATTTATATATGCAACCTGATAACTAACTCCCCTGAGCTATGCGACCTGATAACTAACTCCCTTGATTGGATAACACCACTTAAGGGTTTCCTTACATAATTACTAAAATTGTAGCGTCTTCTCTCGAATTTGTGTCACTGTAAGCCTGTTTAGGTAAAAATGCACTCTTTTTATTCCAGGTTTTTTACAGATGTAGTCTTGAACGTAGTAAATCTAGGTTAAGGAGTCATTAAGACTAATAACCCTGTTTGTTGCTTATTGAGAGAGCTTACATGGCAAACTCTTGCTGCCTATGTATGGACTTGTCACGTTATCATCATAGTCTTTGATTCTTCTTAGAGCAGTTTGCTGACGGCGGCTACCCTTCTTTTTTCATTATGGGTTTTGAAATTTGATTCTACTAAACCCAGTCAGATTTGTCAAGAAGCAGGGCAAATAATTTTTCCTGATGACCTGATTTTATCCCCTCTTGACTATAGAGAATGTTAAATTCTGCTACGGTGTTGCTGCAAAGTAGATGTCTGGTGCGGCTTTGCAATTATTGGCGATGCTGTGTAGAAAATGGTGACTTCTCTATATTAGTCATTCTTTGATTAAGTGTCTATGTCCGCCGCGAACGAAATGAAGTGGGATGTAATAGAAGATATTTTTTTTTAGAGTAGCCCTCTAGTCGCAATATGCTATTATTTTATGATGGAAAACTAGTATCAATAACCAGAAAGTCGCGACCCTATGCAGTTATCTGTCATTAAGTTCTCTTCAGAAGAGTGCGGCATTTGCCACAAGATGTCTTTTTATGACAAAAAAGTGGCGGAGGAACTGGCTTTGCAATTTATCGATGTAAAAATGCAGGATACAGCTACTTACCGTAAGTATCGCAAGATTCTGCTGACTCACTATCCAGATAAATCAAAAATGGGATGGCCCACCTACCTAGTTTGTGATTCCCCAGAAGGAGAATTTCGCATTTTAGGCGAGGTTAAAGGGGGTCATCCCAAAGGGGAATTTAGAAGTCGTCTGCAAGAGGTACTCAGTTCAGAAGGATCTAACCAGAACTAATTACCTCAAAATATTTAACCTCCAAAACAGGACCAATCATGGCAATGGTCATGACATCTTCGCGAACCTGTCCTGTAACCTTGGCTTTCTGCCGGGGTTTAAGCAAGTTTTTGTCAGCACCTCTAAGGATTTCATAGGTAACACCCTCGTCAGTAACTAATGCCCAGACGCCGGGACCAAGGTCACGGCGTTCGATAGTACCTGTAACTGTAATGTTCATATGTTAGGAGTGGGTAATGGCTA
>CAZZYE010000361.1:5782-7442 GCA_964658145.1 uncultured Stigonema sp. | reverse complement strand
AGCCATTAGCAATTAGCCATTAGCTATTAACTCTTAACTAATGCTTTAAACCGTCTTTTTGCAGTCTCTTAAATGGATCTAAGACAAAGTCAATAATGTGGCGTTGGCGAATAACTACTTCGGCGTTTGCTGTCTGACCGGCGGTTAATGGAATACGTTTGTCACCATTTTGAATGTACTGCTGATCTAAGGCGATTTCTAACTCAAAAGTTTCGATGTTTCCTTGGGGTGTTTGGTTAACTTTAGAGTCAGGAGAAATCCGAGTCACTTTTCCTTCCACGATGCCATACTCCTGGAAGGGGTAGGCATCGAACTTGATTTTGACTGGCATTCCTACCTTCAAGAAGCCGCTGTCCTGACTAGGTATTTGAGCTTTAAGTGCAAATTTAGTATTTTTGGGCGCGATTTGGGCAATCCTCTGACCGGCTTGTAGCACTGCTCCTGGCTTGGTAACTGGGAACTCATAAATCACTCCATCAATAGGCGATCGCACTATTCGTTGTTGCATCTGAAGTTTTATGGATATTATCTGGCTTTGTGTCTGAGCAATTTGGGAGTCCAGAGCAGTGATTTGTGTTTGCAGATCTTTGAGTTGTTGCTGATTTTTCAGCTTTGCCAATGTACCAGCTTGCACTAAGCTTTGATAGCTGTTGCCTTCCTCTTGCTGTCGGAGTTTTGCTTGTTTGATATCCGAATTCAACTGATTGATTGTTGTCTGATAGCGACTCAATTCTTCAGCAAAATGCAATTGTGCTTGTTTGATGTCCGATTGTGCTTTTTGGTTGAGTCGTTTGCTTTCTTGTTCTTCTTTTCTAAGTTGGTCAATTTGGGTGGTGGAAACCGCACCAGCCTTCACAAGTTTGCTAAAGCGTACAACTTGTGTTGAATCTATACTCAAACGATTTAGATATGACTTCTGGTCATTCTGAGTGCTTTTAATCTGTAGCCGCGCCTCATTAACTAACGCCTGTTTTTCTAACTTTTGGAGGTTATAGGTACTCTGTTTTGCATCCAGGTTTTGTGAGGCTTGGTTCACTTGGGACATTTTTTCCAAGGCTTGGGATTGGTTTTGTTGTTCCTGAACGCTTAGGGTCAACTGTAGTTGGTTTTTGAGTACATCCATTTGCGCTCGTTGATTTTGCAATCCAGAAAGCTTTGTATCCGCCTGTTGCAGTTCCGTTTGCAAGATATCAGACTCCAAGACGAGCAAAACCTGACCGGCTCTAACGGTGTCGCCTTCTCTTACTTTGACACCTTTGACGCTCCCACCTACTTCGGTGTCCAATTTTTGGGTTGCGCCTTGAGGTTCTATACGTCCTCTGGCACTTCCAGTCTCATCCACCTTTGAGAGGATTGCCCAGGGTAAGGCGAGGAAGGCAAAGCCTACCAGCACATAAAGCACACCACGCGTCCAAATCCTAGGTAGGGCATCCAGCAATTCTTCTGTGCCGTAATACCAATCTTTGGCATCACTTGGAGTTTCTGTTTGCTCGTGAACCTCAGCAGATTTCTCTGTCTGTGTGTAACTTTGATACTCATCAGGCTCATTATTGGTTCGTGCTAATGAGGAATTGGGAGATGCAGATGGCATAGTTTTATTTCATGGATGGGGGTGAATAATTAAAAATGCAAAATTAAAAATTAAAAATGAAGAATTGCC
>CAZZYE010000361.1:0-5772 GCA_964658145.1 uncultured Stigonema sp. | reverse complement strand
ATTTTTAATTTTTAATTCCCTTGACTCAACCAGCTTGAGCCAATTGTTGTTGATTTAGGTAGTAGTAATGGCTTCTTTTGGCGATTAAGTCGTCGTGGGTACCGCTTTCGACCAATACGCCGCGATCCAAAACCAGGATCAAGTCAGCGTTGCGTACAGTAGAGAGGCGGTGGGCAATGATGACACTAGTGCGCCCTTTGAGAATTGTTTTTAAATTGTTCTGAATAATACGTTCTGATTCAGAGTCTAGGTTACTCGTGGCTTCATCAAAAAGTAACAAACGGGGATCTCCAAGCATTGCACGGGCAATGGCTAGGCGTTGGCGTTGTCCGCCTGAGAGCATTCCGCCGCCTTCACCGATTTGGGATTCGTAACCCATTGGCAGTTGCTGAATAAATTCATCTGCTCCTGCAGATTTTGCTGCTTGAATAATTTCTTCTAAAGACGCTTTTGGGTGCGCGATCGAGATGTTTTCGCGAATAGTGCCACCAAACAGAAAGGTATCTTGATCGACAACACCTATTTGAGAACGGAGCGATCGCAAGGAAATATTCGTGACATCGTGACCATCAATCAACACTTTTCCCTCTGTAGCTGGGTACAAACCCAAAATCAACTTGCTCAGGGTTGTTTTTCCAGAACCACTGCGCCCCACTATTGCCACCATTTGCTCGGGCTGGATTTCAAAGCTGAGATTTTCCAGCACGTTAGTCTCACTTTCTGGGTGATAGCGGAAAGTGACATTATCAAAGCGAATGTGCGAGTCAAGTCTACCAAGTGACTTCCGTGGTTTATTGTGCAAGTCTTCTTCTGGTTCCGCCTCTAGGACATCATTAATGCGTTCGGTGGAAATAACGATTTCCTGCAAATCATTCCACAGCAGCGACAGCCGTTGAAAAGGACTCAAGACGTTACCGACCAACATGTTGAAAGCAATTAATTGTCCTACCGTGAGGTCTCCTTGAATCACCTGCCATGCTCCAAACCACATCAAAGCGGTATTCACAAAGGTTTGGATGACGCCACTGAGGATTTGCAGGCGGATGCCGATGACCTGAGCATTAAAGCCTTTTCTGACCAAATTATTCAGCAGTTCCTCCCAATGCCAGCGCACCGTCTGTTCAATTGCCAATGAGCGGACTGTGCGAATTCCTGTGAGGGATTCGATGAGATAGCTGTTTTCTTTGGCTCCCGCATTAAAAATCTCTCTGGAGATGCGGCGTAAAATATTGGTACTAGCCAGCGCCAGGATAAAAAATGGCGGCACAGTAAACAGCACGAATAATGCCATGCGCCAGCTATACCAGAACATCATGCCCAGATAGATCACCAATGTCAGCAGATCCAGAATGATTGACAGTGTCTGCCCGGTCAGGAAACGCTGAATTTTCTGGTTTTCTTGGATGCGAGAAACAATGTCCCCGACGTAACGCGACTCGAAATACGAAAGGGGCAACCGGAAGGTATGTTTGATAAAACCCACAAGTAGAGAGACGCTAACGCGATTGGCTGTGTGTGCCAGCAGATATTGCCGCACTCCGTTCATGGCGATACTGAACAAACCAAAAACGATCATCCCAAAACCAATGGCGTTTAAGGTGGGAATGCTGCGTTGCACAAGCACTCTGTCTAGCAACAACTGGGTAAATATCGGCGTTACCAGTCCAAATAGCTGCATCAGCACACTTGCCAGGAGGACTTCTAGTAGTACCCAATAGTGAGGTTTGACTAACTCAAAAAACTTACCGATGCCTGCACTCTCGGCTTTGGCATCTTTCAGTAAGGCTGTGGGTTGCAGTAACAATGCATAACCAGTCCAACCTGCTTGAAATTCAGCTTTTGTCAAGCTGCGTTGACCGATGGCGGGATCGCACACAATCACCCGTTTTTTGCTGATTTCATAGACGACGATGAAGTGGTTGCCTTCCCAGTGCGCGATCGCCGGCAGATTTTGTTCTGCCAATTTATCGAAAGTGGCTTTTACGGGACGAGTGGCAAAACCAAGGCTTTCTGCTGCTGTTGCTAGGGCACGTAAAGATGCACCACTGCGGTTGACGTTGCTCATCTCCCGCAGGCGATTGACACTAAAGAGCTTGCCCCAATGGCGACCAATCATTACCAAGCAGGCGACGCCACAATCAGAGCCGCTTTGTTGTGCTAAGAACGGATAACTCTTGGTCATCTGTCCCCACCAATGCCCCAGTTTTACATTGGGGCTGGGAAAGTAAGGGCGTGAGCTTTTTTGCTTTTGTTTTGGCGCGGGTTCTCGCGATCGCGGTGGAAAAGGAATGACATTCTGCCGTTCAGGTCTAGACCTGAAGGAGTGTCGTTCGTCCTCATCAATGGTAGTTGGGCGATCCTCGGGTGAAACCAACTCCGCCAATTGGGGCCAGTTTAAGAGTGCTCTAGGCCAATCCGAAACCCTGAGAATGTAAGCGATTGTTGGTTGCGTCGCTTGCCAATTCCCTTGTTTTGGCTCAGCATAGATTTTGCCCGGTGTCAAGGAATGACCCTGAGAGTGTAGCATTTTACCTTGACGCAGCAGCCACAGCTTGGCATCTGGTGGTGGAGATATTTCACTCTTGCTATCTAGATTGTGCCGCTCAAAGAGGGATAAGGCGAGGAGCATCCCTTGCACACCAGATGAATTGCCAGTCAGTTGCGAGTTGTGGTGACATAACAGCAGCAAATCCCACAGTTCTGCTTGTTTATAGAGGCGATCGCGGATTTTGGGATATTTGTCGCTCAGAGCCTGCAACGTCTCAGACTTAAGATAGCAAAGCTTTAAGTTTGTCGAAGCTCTGGCGACGTATGGTACGAAGTTTTCTTCGATAAACAGAGTTAATTCACCAAATGATGACCCGCTCGTTAGGGTGATGATTAAGTTATCAGACATATCCAGCAGTCTGACTTTTCCCGCCAGGACTAGATAAATTCCGGCGCTCATCTGGTCTGTTGCTTGCCAGAACTGCTTTGCTACTGGTGGCTCCACGATTTCTACAGAAGACATGCAATTTTGCAGATCTGTTTCTGAAAGCGTCTCACCTAAAGTGGTGATAAGTTGCTGACCCAGCCATTGCTGGGAAAGGACTGATGGCATTTTCTTACCTCCAACTAAGTTACTGGTCGCGCATTAGATTTAATGACCAATGGAAACTCGACTCACGGTAGGATTGCAAGTCGCAGATTGTAATGCCAGCACAGTTTTTTCTTCTTGAGGTTTTTTCGTGGAAAGCCCCATTTGTTTCAACAAGCGATTGATGTGGCGATCGCTGATTTCAATACCAAATTCCTGAGCTAAATGTCTGCTTAACCAAAGAGCTGTCCAGCAAGCAAATGCATAGCCATACTCACGAGGGCTATTGCCCACTAATTCCTTCAACCGCAGAATGTATTGATCGTTGGCAATCTTTGGTCTGCCTACGAGTCGCTCCTGCCATTTGTGCGCCAGACCTGCTTTTGCTATAGCGATCCAGTACCGCGCCATTTCCTGGGAACAACCTAATATCTCACAGACTTGGGTTTGAGATTTTCCCATATCCGCAAGCAAGATAATTTCCAGCCTTCGGCGGTATTCTGGTTGCAAATCAGATGCTAAATTCTTCAGCAGCAGCTGACGCTGAAAAGGCGTTAAAAACTTACTTTCTCTTGTGCTATGCGCTACAAGAGCATTGTCATAACTTGAATAATTTGTCATAATTACCTCCAGTTGGCATCAACTGTGAGACTTAGGTGTATGCTGTTGCGGCTGTTGCTGAAATCCCGGCCAAGGTTTCACAGTTTACAGCTGCACAGTTAATTAGTCTTCAAAGGCTAATCGAGCAGTTGCTGAATGTACAACTAACCCTAGGTATATTCCCTCCTGGTTTTTTTGCAAGCTAGGAGGGTCATGACTAGGGCGCTCTGGCGTTTTGAGCGCCAAACTCCGCCTGTTCACTGGCTTCACTTTAGAAGCAAGGGGCAAGGCAAAATTCGCTATTCACACAAAATTATTTTTTTACTTTGTAAACGTAGGAAAAAACTTGTTCTGGATTTTACAACGAAGTTGCTGTCGCACTTTGTTAGTCGGCGCCGATCAGCGCCTCTAAAAATATGTGGAAAAAGCATGGTAGGTGCATCCCTAATAAACAACGAGTAGCTGGTAGAGCTATCAAAAGCAGTGAACAACTCACGAACTATAACTAGTCCCTGAATTTTAATGGCTTACTTTAAATTGTGCTAGCAAACAAGTATCATTTCTTTACCATTTACAAAATTATTGGCAATAAATTTGCGGATTTTGCTCAGTTCTGCATTAAGATTTAGTTAAGTTTTCTAAAAAACTAGGTTAAAAACTTTTTTCCTATAGAGAACTTGAAAATGCTTATCCGAAGTCCAATTGCAACACGTACAAGTTGCCTTTGCGTTCTACTAACCCTTTTCTGACCTAGTCAGGAGGTTCTCGTAAATCTGAGTTTAGCCTGTTGACAACTTTTATAAGAAAGTAGTAGGCTTTAACACCGTTTTACTCTTACAACTATTTAAATAGTAAATTTCCATACATTTCGTCAATAGTTTTTTTAAAAATCAATCTAATTTTTATTTAGTCTTCATAATATCTTTATATAAAAAATAATGATAAAATTTTATAAAAAAATATATTCTTCTTATCCCATCTATAATATCCCGAAAAGAGCCACTATGGATTAATAATCATAAAAAAAATGTAGTTTATATAGCAAATACAAAGTTTTAACATCTATCTAAGGTCTTAGAATAAGATTAGCATTTACTAGTTAATAATGTTAATCAAGTAAAAAACTAGTACCGCTTTGCGGAATTTAAAATTTAAAAAGCTTTCATTATGAGCTTTTTGGGTGTTTTGAATGATATGTTTATTTCCGCGACCTGTGTACTATTCCCTAGGCTGCATCCTTCAAGTACTAGCATTCTTTAAGTAAATGCCAGGACTATATTCGCTCAAGAGGAATGAAGCATATAGTCTAACTCAGTAACTAACCACTGTTGAAACATGTTATTGAGAATTTCTGCATATCTTTGAGAAGTTAATTCCGCTGGAATCAACTCTTCCACTCTCAAAAGACGATAGCCTTGCTCAGTTTTGATTGGACCAATCAACTGTTGAGGTGGTGTACTAAATACAACAGCAGCTAAATCTGCCGGAATAGCCCAACGGTAAACTTTTCCTTCGTAACCACACTTATATCTGCGGTCATCATCAATATCATAAAGGTGAGCTGCATCATAAAAACTGATTTCACCTTCTTCGATTTGATAGTAAAGTTCTTGAGCAAGTTTTTCAGAAGAGACAATCATTTGATAGAGGATAACTTGCTCAAACTCTAGGCGGTTTTGCACAAAAAACCTTTTTACTTCTTCAGCGAAGAGCACCTTAGCTAACTTTTGCGCCAGCAGACGATTGCGGATTCCCATTTCCCAATCATGGGGACTAATCAATTGACGGACTAACCACGCTAATGTATCCTCAGCCTTCTCCAAACGCTTTTCGCGGCGCTGAATATCTGCCTCAGCCTGAATTTCTTCAGTTGTAACAGTTATTCCTTTTTCCTGGGCAGCGCGGTATACCACTCTTTGAAACAAAATCTGTTGGCATACTTCCTGTAAATTCATTTCGCTTTTCAAGAAGTTGACAATTTCTTCCGGATCAATAGCTCTTTTTGAAAAGTCATTCATTGCTATTTTCTATAATTGATAATAGCTAATAGCTAATGGCTAATTGCTCGTGAGCGCGTGCGCCTATGAGGGTTTCCG
>CAZZYE010000360.1:5498-7450 GCA_964658145.1 uncultured Stigonema sp. | reverse complement strand
TGAGTGCCTCTAACGTTCCCTTATGAAGATCACCAACGACAACAACAGCCGTAGGTGGGAGATACTTTGGGTCGGCATCAGGAGCAAAATTTTCTAAATCTTGATCGTTGGTAGCCAGACTCTCGTCTACGTGCTTGTAGTGTCGATTAACGCCTCGGAAGGCGGCGATCGCCAGTGGAATTGCAATCATCACAGCCCATGCTCCCTCTGTGAATTTTGCAATGATGACGATCAGCACAATAATGAATGTCGCCACGGCTCCCAAACCGTTGAGGAAAAGTTTAACTTGCCAATGGGCACAGCGCTCGTTGAGCCAGTGCTTCACCATCCCAGACTGAGAAAGAGTAAATGAAATGTACACGCCTAGGGAATACAGAGGAATAAGTGCATCAACACTAGCGCCGCTAACTACAATCATCAAACTCGCAAAGAGCGAGAGCACAACAATGCCATTGGAGTAAACTAAGCGATCGCCAAATAGTTGAAATTGCTGGGGCAAAAATCCATCATTAGCTAAGAAAGAGGCAACACGAGGAAAGTCCGCAAAGCTAGTATTAGCGGCTAAGATTAAGATTGCCAGCGTGGAAATGAGAGTAAAGGTATATATGGGTCCATCGCCAAATATCTGATGAGCCAAGATAGAAATGACGCTTTCATCCTCTTTCGGCACAACATGATAAATATTAGCTAAGTAGGCAACCCCCAGAAGAATCACGCCCAGAACCAGACCCATGTTGAGCGTGGTTATCTGAGCATTTTTCACCTCCGGTTCCTTAAAGGCTTGGACACCATTTGAAATTGCTTCCACTCCGGTAAGCGCTGCACAACCCTGAGCAAATGCTTTGAGGATCAACATTATCCCGATGTTTTCTGATGCTTTAATGGCTGGGAGGGTAACATGAACTTGACCAGTAGCCTGCTGAAACAGACCCACGCCGAGCATGATCAACATACTAGCAATGAAGGCATAGGTTGGAAGCGACACGGCTGATCCCGTTTGCCTTATCCCCCGGAGGTTGGTCAGCGTTAATAAGAAAATAAACCCTATACAGATAATAATTGAGAAAGGCTGTAATGCTTTTAACTGTGGAAGTGAGGTAATGTTTTCTACCCCAGAAGCAATACTTACACTTACTGTCAGGATATAGTCAATCATCAGCGAAGCTGCTGCCAATAGACCAGGATTGCGACCCAAGTTAGCAGTGGCAACGATGTACGCACCACCACCCTCGGGATAGGCAGCAACGGTTTGTCGATAGGAAACAACGAGTATCGTTAGCAGGGCTACAATGGCTACGCCAAGCCAGATGGATACACCCAGACCCGCCACCCCGGCAAGCACCAGAACCTTGAGCATTTCCTCAGGTCCATAGGCAGTAGACGAAATGGCATCGGCGGAAAGAACTGCCAAGCCTTGAAAGTTATTTAACCGTTCAGTTTTATATGCATCATTTGGTAACGGTTTTCCGATGACAAATCGCTTTAACTTGGAATAAAATGACATAAGGCGATCGCTTCTCCTAAGTTTGCTTTAATGTCATCTACAATCTGAGATACAGCTTCTTTGTTTGGAGCGATAAAAGATAATATAGTCAAAGCACTTCGGGCGTGAATAGGGATTAGGGATCACTCACCCCATAAATTTAGGGGCAAAAGAAAGGACGTAGAATTTCTTGCGCCTACTCGACGAAATCCATATTTTTACCAATTCATTCAGCTTATGAAACGAGCAAAATAGTTTTCACTAAAATAAATAGAGTCTTATATAGCTGGGTGCTTCAATTGCTAAACTTTAGTTGCCATTCTGTGAATATTAATACAAATGCCAAAACTTATTGTTCAGTACATCACTGTCTGCATCTACTTTATTATATAAGCCTTGTGCCTTCTTACTCACTGATTACAGCAGTTTTCACATAAATGAACCACAGTTGTAGGGGCGAACGGCCGTT
>CAZZYE010000360.1:0-5488 GCA_964658145.1 uncultured Stigonema sp. | reverse complement strand
CGCCCCTACAAATGGTGTGGTCTATTTACCTGAAAATGGCTGTAATGTATTAAAAAAGCTGTTTTACTTAACAAATATACTATTAGATATAGATATAATAACAAGCCATAGATAATCGCACTTACGAAAACATTGCCAGCAAGTTTTTTGAACATTTCCTCTATATTGCCAATGCGATGAACAATATTGGCGAGGAAGGAACACAATTATGGGACGTCATTTTATACCCGACACCTCAAGGGTGCGGCTACAACAACAAAGGCTGCCTTCGCAGCCTGAAAAATTCTAGCCTAGATCCGGATGACAGTGATAATTATTCTCATAGGGGTAGTGTTACGGTAGCTGTCACTAGGGGCAAAGTAGGCTGAAAAGTCTTACCCTATAAGAGTTTCAGCCTGTCATTTACCTGTCTACCACTTTGTCCTGGTGATCGCGCTTCCGAATTCGTCAAAAAGTTCCGATAATTCTAATGGAGTTGGCACTTTACAGTAAAGAAAGGCAAAATTTTGAATGAAAGACCCAAAAATAGTACAAAATACTCTGGTAAAGTTCCGACTCCAATGCAATCCTAAATGAATTACAAACACTTCTCCCTTGTCCTCCTTGTCCCCTCTGTTCAGATCTCAATTAGGATTGCTATACTCTTGAGTAATGTTTTTTATTCGCTAGGAGGCATCCCGCGTTATTTAGGTGTCCTGGCTCGTTGTTTTAATTCTAGAATTTTGTCAACTGCCCTTTGAGTCCCGCCTGCCTCTACCAAGGATTTGCCTAATCGCTCGACGTTGCGACGAATGGACGAATCCTGCATTACCTTTTCCACCAGTTCGCGCAATTTCTGCGGCTGAATGTTTTGCTGTTTAACCCATATCCCCGCACCCAATTTCTCTAACCGACTAGCTGTCAAGTACTGATCTGTAGCTTGGGGAAATAAAACCAGCGGTACTCGGTGATCTAGTGCTTCCATAGTGCTAGTCACACCAGCGTGAGAGATGAAGACGCTAGCGTGCTTGAGGACTTCTAATGGTGGTACATCATTTCTGACAATAAAGTTAGGCGGAATTTCTCCGAGCAATTGCATATCCACAGACTTCCCCACTTTCATTACTACCAGATGGTTGCTATAACCGAACGCTAGTAGGCACTTTTTATAGAAGAGAATGTTGTCAGTAAAAATCGTTCCCAACGAAATATAAATAACCGACTTCCCCTTAATATCTGCTAAAGGAAAGTCAGGAGCACAGAGGCTGTTAGTGTAGCACCGACCGACAAAAATGTAACTAGTATCGAACAATTCGCGCTTAAATTGGATGGCTTCTGAAGTGAAGACAATATTTAGATCGCCCCGTGAGTGGAACAGCTCGTTTATTTTCAAGTTTTTTACCGGGTATTGTTGTCTCAATTGCGCCCAAAGGATTTTGTGTTTGTAGACCAGTCGTAGTTTTTCAAGAGGTGTGTGGAAGTTGGCATCTGGAAACAAACACGGTAAAACTGGAAAAAAATGAGGCGGTAGGAACGCTAGTAATAGTTCTGGTGAAATAGGCAGCAAAAAATTCGGTGGTAGGATGACCCCTGCATGAGTTGACACGGTGGGAAGCTTTAGCAACTTACCGAGAAGATGTCCCCAGAGGCACGTTGCATCAAAAATGAGCAGCTTTGGCCGAGTGCGTCGAAATTGTTCTAACAAAATCGGCAACACTTCTAGGCTGGTTTCTATCAAATAGGATTTGCCTGATGCCGAACTCAATAGATCTACAGTAGACGGGAGCGGTTGGAATTGTACACCAGCTTTTTCAATCAAATACCGAAACTCCTCAGTGCAATAGTAGTCTACTTTTTCTCCACGCTGAGCTAGTTCCTGTGCTATGCCTAGACTAGGATTGATATGTCCGTAAGCAGGGAAGTTAAAGAAAACTATATTTGACATTTTATTTTTTCATTGCCGAAATAAAAGCGTGCTAAATTTTCTTTTGAATTCCATAATCTTGTCAACTGCTCTTTGAGTGCCGCCTGCTTCTACCAAGGATTTGCCTAATCGCTCCATGTTGCGACGAATTTCTGTATCCTGCATTACCTTCCTCTTCCTCTGTGTCACGCCAGTCGCCTAGGTCGGGCTAACCCTCCTCATGCGCGCTGGCTCCTCTGCACCTCTGCGGTTTTTTTATCATTCAGATGCTACCGGATTCGATATAACAGTATCACTACCCCTTTCTTTACTGTAAAGTGCCAACTCCATTAGAATTATCGGAACTTTTTGACGAATTCGGAAGCGCGATCACCAGGACAAAGTGGTAGACAGGTAAATGACAGGCTGAAACTCTTATAGGGTAAGACTTTTCAGCCTACTTTGCCCCTAGTGACAGCTACCGTAACACTACCCCTCATAATGAGAATTGCTGGGGAAAACAGAGAAAGCGAAATTATAAATAATATCTGACAGTGGTAATCACTGCTTGACTCTTAGACTGCAAAGCATTTTTGAGGAAAAAGGCTGTTTGGTTGTGCAAAAGCTCTTCCCACCAGTGACGGGTGACAGCCACTGGGATAATTACTGTTGTGGAAGTATCAGGGTGGTGTTCTTCAAACTCAGCCACGAAATTAACAATCGGAGTCAACAGTGAACGCTGGGGTGAGTCGATGATTTCCAAATGAACATCAAGTTCTATCTTTTGCCATTGGCTTTGTAGTTTGTCTCGATCTGTGTGACCAATGTCTACATGGACGGCGGCAATTTCTTCGGCAATGCTGTGGGCATATTTGAGTGCCTCTAACGTTCCCTTATGAAGATCACCAACGACAACAACAGCCGTAGGCGGGAGAAACTCTGGGTCTGCACTAGGAGTAAAATTTTCTAATTCTTCATCCCTGACATTCAGACGAGAGTCTACGTGCTTATAGTGTCGATTAACGGCGAGGAATAAGGCGATCACCAGTGGAATTGCGATTAATACAGCCCATGCACCCTCCGTGAATTTTGCTGTGGCAATGATCACTAGCACAATTCCTGTACAAACGGCTCCCAAACCGTTCAGGAAAAGTTTAACTTGCCAATGCTCCGATCGCTCGTTAAGCCAGTGCTTCACCATCCCCGACTGAGAAAGAGTAAATGAAATGTACACGCCGATGGCATACAGAGGAATCAGTGCATCAACACTAGCGCCAGTCGCCACAATCAGCAAACTAGCAAAGATGCTGAGCACAACAATGCCGTTGGAGTAAACTAAGCGATCGCCAAATAGTTGTAATTGCTGGGGCAAAAATCTATCATTAGCCAAGAAAGAGGCAACACGAGGAAAGTCCGCAAAGCTAGTATTAGCGGCTAAGATTAAGATTAACAGCGTGAAAATGAGAGTAAAGGTGTATATCAGTCCATCGCCAAATATCTGATGAGCCAACATCGCCACGACGCTCTCATCCTTGTTTGGCACAATATGATAAATATTAGCTAAGTAAGTAATGCCCAGAAAAATTGTGCCCAGGATCACACCCATGGCGGCAGTGGTTATCTGAGCATTTTTCGCTTCTGGTTCCTTAAAGGCTTGAACACCATTTGAAATTGCTTCCACCCCAGTGAGCGCTACACAACCCTGAGAAAATGCTCTCAGAACAAAAAATATCCCTAGCTGTTCTGATGCCTTAATGGCAGGTGGGGCAACATGAACTTGACCAGTAGCCTGCTGAAACAGACCCACGCCAATCATCAGAAACATACTCGCAACGAAGGCATATGTTGGAACCATCACGGCTGTGCCCGTTTGCCGTATCCCCCTGAGGTTCATGATCATTAATAAAAAAATCAACCCTAAACAGATAGGAATTGCGAAAGGGTGTAATGATTTTAACTGTGGCAGGGAGGTAATGTTTTCCACCCCAGAAGCAATACTTACACTCACTGTGAGGACATAGTCAATCATCAGCGAAGCTGCTGCCAATAGACCTGGGTTGCGACCCAAGTTTGTAGAGGCAACGATGTACGCTCCACCGCCACTGGGATAGGCAGCAACGGTTTGTCGATAGGAAAGAACGACTATCGCCAGCAGGGATACGATGGCGACTGAAATCCAGATGGATATACCCAGCCCCGCCACCCCGGCAAGCACCAAAACCTTGAGGATTTCCTCAGTTGCATAGGCATTAGACGAAATGGCATCGGAGGAAAGAACTGCTAAGCCTTGAAAGTTATTTAACCGTTCGGTTTTATAAGCATCATTTGGCAACGGTTTTCCGATGACAAATCGCTTTAACTTGGAATAAAATGACATAATATATACACCCGCTCGTTGTTTTTACTAACCCTCTGCTAACTTTAACCACAGACTGAACATGCAGCCCGTGAACCCAGAAAGACTTATTCAACCTCCTTCAGCAAAGCTTGGATATAGCGCCATACCTCCATCAATAAACAGTGTTGTGCCATTGACATAATCTGAGTCATCAGAAGCAAGCCAAACGGCGGCTTTAGCGACATCTTTGACATCACCGATTCTATTTGCTGGGATGAGTTTGAGTAACTTTGCCTCTGCTTGCGGTGTATCCCAAGCTGAGGTATTGATTGGAGTTTTGATTGCCCCAGGAGCAATGCCGTTGACTCGAATCTGGTGAGGGGCAAGTTCTTGAGCAATGCTTTTCATCATCATATCAATCCCACCTTTGCTGGTAGCATAGTTGACGTGCCCAGCCCAGGGAATGAGTTGGTGTACTGAACTCATGCAGATAATTTTGCCTGCTGCACTAGAAATATCAGGTTTTACACCCCGGCGCAAGAACTCCTTGGCTGCCTCCCGCGCACACAAAAACTGCCCTGTCAAATTTACACTGATGACTTTGTTCCACTGCTCAAGGGTCATATCTACAAAGGCTGAGTCTTTTTGCAAACCGGCATTATTGACTAATATATCAATAGTGCCAAACTCCTTAAACATCTGTTTAAACAGAGCTTGCACTTGATCTTCCTGACTAACATCAGCTTGGAGGGCGATCGCTTTTCTCCTTGGTTCGCTTTGATGTCATCTACAATCTTCTGTGCAGCTTCAGGTTTGGATTGATAATTGACCACAACCGCAGCACCAGCCTGCGCCAGATATCGTGCGATCGCTTCACCAATTCCGGAGTTCGCACCCGTAACCAGAGCCTTTTGACCTTTGAGTAAGTAAGGAGAAACACTCATAACAGTTACCTCATTTTGTGATGCAATTTTTCTATTTATTATCGGGACGCAGGAAACCACCTACATGTCTTTCGTCATCTTTTAACAGCGTGGATTTCCTCATTCATGGCTCCAAAATCGGTAGCACCACCAACCCAGTTAATCACATTAGTAGTTTGGATGGATTGCGAGTAGGGGATCAATATTTGATCCCCTAGCTATTTAGTAGTGGCTTTAAAATTGTGAATCTGCGTTGATAGCAGTCCGCCTGTTAAACCTGTTGGCTGAAATGCCAGTTCCGTTGTACAAACCACCCGAGGTCAGTCGCTTCGCTCCAATTCAAAA
>CAZZYE010000359.1:0-7459 GCA_964658145.1 uncultured Stigonema sp. | reverse complement strand
TAGTCTCATACAATTTCACTTTAATGGTGATACCAATACATTGGTAGGGACACAGCACTGCTGTGCCCCTACAAGAAATCTAGAATGTATCAAGATTTTAGCTGAATAAGCAGAAGCCCCACACTGTATTTGGCGAGGACAAATCAGTGTGGGACGGACAGTTGCCTGCGGAGGGAAACCCTCCTCCAGCACTATCCTCATGAATGCGATAGCGAAGCGATCTTCGAGTCTTCGAGCGTCGGCAAAAACGAAATCGCCCTTTACTCATCTTGTTGCACAGCAACAACAGAGTGAAGGGCATTTGAGTTTTTGGCATCTTCTGGTATGGACAAAGTATCAATCAGTTCTTCTAAGACAGCGGTCATCGATTTATCCGCCCAAGCCGAGTATAACCTTAACTTATTCAACCTGCGTTCTGATACACGAATTTTGATGGCACAATTTTTCATTTACCCCCCAATGTTCAGACATTACTGTTATAATTTTAGCATAAGGAGAAAAACAAATGCTACTAAATTATCAGTACCGGGCTTATCCAAACACCACTCAGAAACTTGAACTAAATAGCTGGTTAAGGACTTGCCAATACTGGTATAACTGGCAGCTTGGAGATAGATTCGATTGGTGGTAACGAAACAGGAACTATGTTCTACTGCCTCAAGGTGAGTTTTCTCTTATTTCGTGTTCCTTGCCACCATTAAAATTAAGAGATAATCCAGACTACTACAGCAAAAAAAAACTAATAACTGAATTCAAAGAAGATTTAATAAAAGTAAAAAAACCTGGTGAATTACTAGACTTCAAAAGAGTTCCTTCTCAAACCCTGCAAGTTGTTTCAAAGCGTGTAAAGTTAGCATTTAGTAGGTTCTTACAAGGTGACGAAAAAGGTAAAAAGAGTGGTAAACCTCAAGCCGTAACAATAGAGAGAGTTGAGAAAAAATGGCTGTTTTTATCAATTTCTAAGTTGACTGGATGGATAAAAATACGGCTGCACAGACCGCTACCGCTCATGTTCACTCTTAAGAATATTCTCCTAACAAAAAAGGCAGATGGGTGGTACTTCAGTGTTGCAGTTGAAGACGCAACCGTACCAGTTTTTAACCCTGACGATATCGTCCCAACCTGGGATAACTCGTTGGGGATGGATGCTGTATTGCACGAAAATGATTACTTAGCAACGTCAGACGGGGAAAAACTCCCATCTTTAAAATCATTCCGCAAGTCTCAAGATAGACTTGCTAAAATATCTAAACGAAAAGCTGCGAAGAAAAAAGGAAGTGCTAAGCGTCGTAAATTAACTAATCGAGAAGCGAAAGAACATCAGCGCATTGCACGTTCTCGAAAAGACCACGCTTACAAAACTGCTCACAAAGTAGTGCGTACTGGCAAAAAAGTTTTCTTCCATGAAGACTTAAATCTTCGGGGATTAAGCAAGAGAAATAAAGCTAAAAAAGATGATGACGGAAAGTTTATTCCGAACGGGCAGTCTGCGAAGTCAGGACTAAACAAATCCTGGAATGACGCTGCTTTTGGTCAATTCTTTACTACTCTGGACTACATAGCCTCGAAAGCTGGAGCAGTCGTAGTAAAGGTAAATCCTGCTTACACTTCAATGTTATTGGCATACCGTGATGAGTTTGTATTCACGGATTGTTCAATCAGGAATTACTTTGACACTCAAGAATTGCTTGACATCGATAGAGACATTAATGCCTCCATAAATGTTAAGCGTGTGGGGCTGGGACTTTTCCCCACAATAAAAAGCCGGAAAGGGAAAGTGGTCATTACTGCCACTGCGACAGCTAGTACCTGCAAGGAAGTTCTCCAAATCCTGCGAAAGCACAGTGAAGCGTCGCAAAACTTCACCCACGGGATGGGAGAAGCCCACACTGACAAGCCAGCTGTTGGGGGGAAGCTTCCCCCCAAAACGTGCCGCCGCTTGCGGCAGTGTGGGTAGTTCACTAAATTAGTATCAGCCGTACTCGGCAGGCTAGGGTAGTTTAATAAAAGGTTTTCGTCATAGAGTAAGACAAATACTCTTGCTGTTGACCAAACACACAAAAGCTGTAGTCGTATAAATGCCTATTCTGGGTGCTTCCCGTAGGGTAGGCAAGCCGGACGGTTTCATAGCTATTGGAAACCAACCTTAACCCACGAAAGTCTGGTTTCAAAATGCGTAACAGCAAAAGATCTTACCAGCCCGATCACCTATGCTAAAAGTTATGTACTCTGCCGCCAATTCACCCACTCCAACTTCCCAGTGGGAGGACCTCACTAAGCTCTCAGCCCCAAACCAAGTTCAGTGGGACAATATAAAAACTCAGTTGGACTTGGTACTGTTGGCGCTAGAAACTTTGACGGGCATTGGCTCCGAGGCAATGCTTTCAGCGGCGATTGATTTGAATTTAGAGTCAAGGGTACCAGACCGGGTAGCGCTCTGGCGACTGCGCCAGTCAAATCCACTCCGTAAAGGTCAAGGAGGGCGAAAAAAACTAGATGTAGAAGAAGCGCGATCGCTTGTCCTGATCATTTGCTACCTTGCCAAACAGCACCAAGAATTGATTCGCCGTGCTGTTGGTTTATTAGAACAAATGGCTCAGGACAATCGCGAACCTCATCAGGCTGCAATACTTGGGGATTACATTGATGCTTTTTGTAACACCTACCAAGAACGGATGGAGGAGGACGCGACAATCTCCACAGATGAACTTACCCACCTGGCACTAAAACTGCTTATAGATGTACTTTTTTACACTGCTCCCGGTGGACATCGCCGTCTTTGGCTTGCACTTATTGACCGTTCCACTAAATTTTAGATTTTAGTCATTAGTCAACAGTCAAAAACTTTTGGACTATGGACTATGGACTATTAACTAATGCAAAATCCTCTATTATTCTGCTCGCATTTCCTGCCATGCCTGTATCAAATCATGTGATTCGTAGGTATACACCGCCCACTTGCACTCTATCCGTATTGGCGGAAAAGTCTGTATTATCCCGTTGGATAGGAAAACCTACCCTAAAGCAGCTAAGCTTTGAACTTCACTTTGACGATCCGCGACTACCAGAAGAACAAAGGCTCATAATTCGGGGCAATCACGACCAACTTGAGGCTTTGTGTATAGCAGTAACAAACTACGTTCAGGAATTACTTCAAAAATCACCTGAAAAGTTCTGGGTAATCTCACAAGCAAAGGAGTCAAGCATAGCATCTGATGCTTCTCAAACGCAAGATTTTAATGATTCTTCCCGGCATCACATATTAGACTCCTATAGCACCCAGATACAAGGGTCAGAAATACATATACAACCAGGCAACCGTTTGACTCACGACCTTTTTATTGGTTCCTTGGCAACCAAGGCATCTGGAGATGTCATTCAACTCAGTCTGCTGCAACTATTTGATTTGGCAACTGCCTTAGATGAATATTCGGCTGATGTCCTAGCGCTACCAAATCTCAATCCTGAGGGTTCGGCTCATAGCCTACCTGCTTGGGTGCCGATTGCAGCAGTGCTAGTGTTAGCTGTAGGTTTAACACCAGTCACCTGGCAATATGCCAACAGCATGAGGAAAAAGCAGCAGACAGCCAAAAAACCTACTCCCGCATCCGAGAAAATTGCCCTACAACCCTCGCCTTCACCGTATGTGCCACCCCTGCCAACACCATCCCCACTCCTTACGCCCCCAGATAGTTTGCTGTCGTCGCCGCCACGACCACCTCTAGGCTCTACTATGCCATTACTGGGTTCGCCAGTACCTTTAACCGCTCAATCATCCCCTAGTTCCAATTTCCCTACAACGTTGCGAACGTCCCCCAAAGCCAATCCCTTAACCCTGCAAAAATATCCTAATCTCACTGTCCCCAAAGCGTCTGTGCCATCTACAGGGAGTACGACACTAACCATACCTGAGACGACGGCTCAAATTCCCTCCTCAAAGAAAACATCACCTTTCGCACTCCAAAGCTCACAATCTCTTCAACCTAATTTTAGACAGAGTAGCACTGGGTTAATTTCCAAGCAAAGCCCACAATCTCTTCAACCCAATTTTAGACAGGGTGGGACGCCATCAAACGATTTGCCGACAATAAACAGCACATCACCCGATGCCACAAAAGTTTACCCGCCTCTTGCTACCATGCCTGACTTAAGTAGCAGCGGTAGCACTAAAGACCCCTACTTGCAAACAGACCCTTCAGTGTCAAGTGGGAATTCATTAGTTGCTAGATTAAGGGCAACTCGTCAAAACACTTCCAAAGAGGTTGCAACTGGCACATTATTTGACACAGCCCAAATATCCGAAGCTAGAACATTCTTGAAAAAACGCTGGCAACCACCTAATCAATTGAAGCAAACACTAGAGTACAGTTTGGTAGTGGGTGTTGACGGCACAATTGAACAAATTTTACCTCTTGGAAAGGCTGCAAGAGACTACATTGATCGCACGGGAATGCCGCTAATTGGTGAACGCTTTGTTTCTCCTAATAAAAGTGGACAACCTGTCAGAATTCGAGCTGTTTTCGCTCCCGATGGTAAGGTACAGACTTTTCCAGAAGCTCAATGAATAAATTCCGGTGACGAAATAATTAATAATAATTAAGTAGGCACTATAGGAATCCTAAATCATTCATGAAAAATTTTAAGTAGTGTAGGGTGGACACTGCCCACCAGAACCTGCATGTGGTGGGCAGTGCTACATATATTTCACAAATCAAATAGGATTTCTATATTTGTGCCGACCTACTTACCATTAAGTGTCAGTTAGCGTACTAATAAATACAATGAAGATTAAATCTGTTTCCTTAAATATACGGTTCAGTTAGTAGTGTTGAAAAACTAAATATCCCTCCAACCCCCTTTTTAAGGGGTTAGGGGGTATCTTCGGTATTGTATTAGACCCTTAACCGAAATTTAGTAATTCAATTAATAACGGGATTTTTTTCGGTTGAGTTTTTGCTTTTTGCGCCGCCGTTGGGCAGAAGCGATCGCCGATTCCACTGGATATCCAATGACAGGAATTACCTGATATTTGCGATCTTCTTCTAACTTTTTCAGTTCGGTGTAATCCACCCAGTGGATGCAATCAACAGGACAAGTGTCAATCGCCTCTTGAATCAGATCCTCTGGTTCGCCATCTTGGCGAATCACTCGCGATCGCCCGTAATCTGGTTCAATGTAGAACGTATTACGGGCTACGTGAGCACAGTGCTGGCAGCCAATACAGGTAATTTCATCAACATAAATACCCTTTTGCCGCACCATACCACCCAACTCTGGCTCTAAACCAGAGCGTTCTGGCGCATCTCGTAATAAGCCACCTAATTCTGGTTCTAAACCGGAGCGATTGTCTTCTCCATCTTCCGGCGATGGCGAAAAATCAAACATTAAGCACTCCAGCGTTGTACTACTAGGCTAATAGAACCATCTTGATTTTGTTTTTGTTCAGCAACTTGAAAGCCTACGCGAGTTGTTTCTTTCAATACTGTCTGGTAAGCATAACGCTGCGTTACCTGGCGCAAAAATCCTTCAACAGACTTGTTCTGCTGCCAATATTGCAAGTCAGCAACCAGTTCGTACTCTTTTCCATTCCATCGAAAGCCGATATCGTAGCCATTTTCCTGCTCGATAGTAATTTCAGCAGCATGGGTTTGACCGCGATAGCCACGTACCTCACGTGGACCCTGTTTCCAGTCAACGCCCAATTCATCGAGAGCATCTTTCAAAGAGTCAATGTTACGGATTTGGGTCTTGATTTGGCTAAAGTGTGACATAGTGGTTGTGAATCAATAAAACTGAAATGTGTGTGAAAACTTACCAATCGCTAAAATTGGTTTGTGTATTCGCCACATCCGATTGCTGCACTTTCGTGGCGAAGTATTCTGAGGTAGGCTCATAGCTAACTACTTGTCCTAGCTGTGCCTCTATAGCCGCTGTCACTTCAGCGCATGACGCACCCACAATGCCAGTGACTTTTTCTTGTACCCGACCATCTGGATATATTATGAACTCTAATGTCTCCATACTTTTGGCCAACCACAATAGTACGCTTGGACTGTACTGCTTAGGCAGCAAGCTACAAATGTAGCCATCGGAATGTTTTTCCTTAGCTACAAATTTGCCCGATGTTAACTAATGTTCCATCTCTCAAAATATATATCTCAGAAACTTTACAAAACTTATTATTTTGAGAAGTTGTTACCTTTGTCTATTGTTAGTTTCCCGTAACTTTATCAATAAGTCAAGTTCAATAGATAACTGGCAATAAAAGTAGAAAAAGGTAGAAAAACAAGCAATAGCAGGAGAAAAAGCCGCAGAAAAAGTGAAAATTATTGAAAAATTTTATCATTATTACAAGTTTTGCCGTATTAAACTAGCTAAAAGCTTCATCTCATAATTTTTTTAACTCAATCAATTAACCATGAATGCAAAGCAAAGAGCTATAAGTGTCGGAGTACTGGGCTTTGGTGGACTAGGGCAAGCTGCCGCTAGGGTACTGGCTCTTAAACAGGAAATGATTTTAGTGGCAGCGGCAGACAAACAAGGTTACGCCTACACGACTGAGGGTTTAAATGCTCAAGAGTGCATTGCCACTTATCAGTCTCAAGGTTCGGTGGGTTATCTAGAACCAGTTGGAACCATATCAAACCGTAGTATTGAGGATTTAATCGAAAGCGCCGATCGCGTAGATGGGTATTTTCTGGCTTTACCGAATCTACCTAATAATTTCATTTCTTCTGTAGCTCAACAGTTTATTAGATCTGGTTGGCGTGGGGTCCTGGTGGATGCTATTAAACGCACCAGTGCTGTAGAACAGTTACTGGCAATGAAAGAGGAACTGCAAGCAGCAGGAATTACTTACATGACTGGATGTGGGGCAACACCAGGACTGTTAACTGCAGCAGCAGCTTTGGCGGCACAAAGCTATGCTGAAATTCATCGGGTTGAGATTACCTTTGGAGTGGGAATTGCCAACTGGGAAGCGTATCGCGCCACCATTCGCGAGGATATTGCCCATATGCAAGGGTTTACTGTGGAAAGTGCTCAGGCAATGACTGATGCACAAGTAGAAGCACTACTAGATAAAACTAATGGTGTGCTGACATTAGAGAATATGGAACACGCTGATGATGTCATGCTGGAGTTGGCAGGAATTGTTGACCGCGATCGCGTCATCGTTGGTGGTGTCGTTGATACCCGTAATCCCAAAAAGCCCCTGAGTACTAATGTGAAAGTAACTGGTCGCACCTTTGAAGGTAAGATTTCCACCCATACCTTTACTTTAGGAGATGAAACCAGCATGGCAGCCAACGTCTGTGGTCCAGCCTTTGGTTATCTCAAAGCAGGTCAGCAATTGCACCAGCGAGGCATGTATGGAATATTCACCGCTGCTGAAATTATGCCTCTGTTCGTTAGATAAAAATCTGGAAGGGAGCAAATCAATTAAAAATTAAAAATTAAA
>CAZZYE010000358.1:0-7460 GCA_964658145.1 uncultured Stigonema sp. | reverse complement strand
TTAATTTTTAATTTTTAATAGAACGTAGGGGTTGACTACATTGTGAGGGCGGGGATACCCCGCCCCTACGGTTTATGAACCGGAGGTATAGGTTTTGCCTAAGTTGGAAAAAAGTGTTTCCCAGTCAATCACTGACGGTCTCGGACCCTGATTTACCAGTTCAAAAACTTGCCCTTGACAAGATGGATTCTGAATGCATTCTACACAAGCTGCTGCTACGTCAATGCGGCTGGCATCACCTGACAGTGTATCACCCGTGCCTAATACCACACCAAACTTGCCCTCTGTTTTTGCTTTCAACAAAGTATTGAGGTCGTATGAGGTATAGGGAGCGTCGATGAGGCGTCCTGGGCGGATAATAGTGTAGGGTAATCCTGAACTAATGATGGCTGACTCGCCCTTCTGTTTGGCATCAAGTACGCCGAACGCATTGAGAATGCTAAAAGGAAGTTTGTCCTTGCGCAGAATTCCGACCGAAGACACGAAAACAAACCGCTTGAGATTGAGAGGTGCTGCTGCTACTAAGTTGCTAACACCTTGTGCATCTACCGAGTCTGGACTATTCTTTGCTTTTGCTTGACTATATTTGGGATCAAGAAACAGATGAACCCATTCAATCAAGTTAGGGGTTTGATCAAACTCCCATCGAGCAGAGGGAAAAGCAGTGGTTCCAGTACAACATATGATGTAGGTAATATCTTGCATTGCTGCTGGGAGTGTCATCGCGTCGCGCACATCACCGACAGCAATTTCTACTCTGTCATTAAACATGCTTTGGGCTTTTGCAGTATTGCGAGTCAGGATACGAACTTTAAAGCCTTTGTTTAGCAGATCGCCTACCACAAGCTGCCCGACTCCACCAGTAGCACCTGAAACAAGCACCAAATCCTCAACTGACATTCCCACAGAACTCATAATTGTACCTAAATATGATTAAATCTTACGCCAAGACTAGTAACGGATGCAGCGGATGGACTATGCTCTTTGTCCCAGAGTTAAATCATCCGTTACATCCGTTATTTCATCCGTTGCCAAACTGGTGACTTAACACTTATTTAGTAATGCGGTGAGGGACGATGCGATCTAATTGTGGCTATTGCCTACAAAAACAGGCTTGCGAAAATGCCCATTCTTTTGAGCAAATGGCGCTGCCAGAATTTTTTGGTAAACTGCCTCATAGCCATCGGTCATTTTCTGAACGCTGAAACGGTTTACGACATGTTCACGACAGGTATGGCGGTCTAGTTCAGCAACCTTGCTAACAGCACTGACACATTCCTCAAAGCTATCACAGAGGTAACCCGTCTTTCCGTGGGCGATGACCTCTTCTGTAGATCCTAGTTTCATCGCAATGACTGGAGTACCAGATGCCATTGATTCAACCATCACCAACCCAAACGGTTCTCGCCAAGTGATGGGGAAGAGAGTTGCTACCGCACCACCCATCAATGCATTCTTTTGAGCATGATTTGCTTCACCCAGATATTCAATTTGCTTGCCGTCAATATGAGGTTTGACTTCCTTTTCAAAGTATTCTACATCAACGACATCCACCTTACCTGCCATTTTTAAGTTCCAGCCTGCTTGTTTGGCAATGGTGATCGCTAGGTGCGGTCCCTTCTCTGGAGATATGCGACCCAGAAACGCTAGGTATGGCTGATTGTCAGGTTGGGCATAAAACTCATAACTGCTGACATCAATTCCGTTGTATACTGTCGCTACACAGTTGAGATCTAACCTTGGTTCCCGCTGTGCATCAGAAATACTCACGTAGGGTTGATTTTTTGCATATTTAAACATCTTTTCGTTGTCAGGAGTAAAAATCCCGTGCAACGTGTTAACTGTGGGAGTTTTTACCAGCTTGGCATAGGGTAGTGCTGCACAGCCCATGTGAGAGTGAATAACGTCAAACTCTTCTACTTGCTCATACACTCGACTCAGTTGTAGCATTTCATAAATGTTGTACTCCTTGATATTTGGATCAAGTCGTAGGGCACGGGGATGAATCGATTCAAGTTTTGCCAGACTAATAGAATCTCCTGATGCAAAGAGCGTTACTTCGTGTCCACGTCGGACTAACTCATCGGTTAGCAGCCCCACTACTAACTCTATGCCACCATAACCTGGAGGCGGTACTCTCTCCCATAATGGAGCCACCTGAGCAATCCGCATAAAAGACCTCCTGAGAAGTTAAATTTAAATAAAATCGCCTACTTTCTTACTAAAGAAATAATAATTTCAATCCACTTACTCTGTTAGAGAGTTAAGTTTGAAGACTGCATTAGTAAGAATGTAATAAGTAATTTATATCTTCTCTTAGATAATTTTCGTCTATCTTAGGTTATGAACTTGTGTTACGCCCTAAAATATCATCTTTATTGACTATTCAAATCTATTTATTATTTCCATTGAGTGATGACAAATGAAAGAAAAATAACTATTTTTATCATCTCTATTTATAATAGAATATAACCAAAGTTAGAGGAAACTCTACCAAGTATTATTATTAGGATGTTACTAACTACCAATAGGCAGATATATGTAAAAGTTGGTAACTAAACCAGCCAAAGGCTTGTGGATATCGCTAGAATAAAAGTAATTCAAGATGTGCATTGTGGTTACAAAGCCAGGAACAAAGGCTAAAGCTCCTGTTTGTACTGGCTGAATGTGAGGAGAAGTTGATTTTTAACCGTGAATAAGTAGAAAGAGCGCAAATAACATTAAATATGTAAATAAATTTTCAGCGTAGGGTGTGTTAGCGAAGCGTAACATAGCAAATTTGTCAAAAATGGTGCGTTACGGCTGCCGCAAAACCGCAACGGCAGTTATGAGGGGCGACTGCCGCCCCTCATCCAGCCTCCCCTACATAGACCATTGTTTACATACATCCCTTTTTCATCGCCTATCTACAAACGCGATCGCCTGAAGTTTTCCCATGACAAGGAAGCACTTCAAGTAGGGTAGAGGCATAATCTATTTCCTAATCCCTACATATTGCAATTTACTCAAGTAGTAACAATCGTCTTTAATAAATTTGCCGTATGAACAGAATTAAGCTGCCTGAATTAAGAAACATTAAGTTGCCTGAACCAAATAAAGCAACTTTGTGGATAGGTGTTTTTCTAGTGCTTGTTAGTTACTGGGTTGTAGTTAATCTAGTAATGTAACATTCTCTCACCGTTAAATCCTTCGGGATGATGACGAAGGGTTCTAAGAAACAGTTTTGAGAGGTGTAGTGGGGTGGCATTGCAGTTGTGAACACCCCAAACACTTCCTAGTAGTATAAGTCTCACGCAAAGGCGCAAAGGAAGAGGAGAGGGTGCGTTTGCGCTTATGGAATTTGTTTGTCAAAGTTGATCTTTGTTGTGTGCGTTGAATTTCTGCCGGAATTCTTTGTAAGCTTGAATAATTGCTTGCATGCTGGCTTTTGCACTAGCAGAATTATTGACATCAGGGTGATACTGTTTTGCTAAGCGAAGGTAAGCACGCTTAACATCATTGGGGCGATCGCCTTGATTTACGCCTAAGATTTCCCACCATTCCCCAGAGAGTACGGGGTCGATTTTGAATTTGTCACCGCCAAGTGTTTGACGCCAAATCTTGATGGTGCCACCGTTACCGCCACTCACCAGCGTCTTGCCATCGGGACTGAAGGCAACGGGACTACGCCCAGAAAGGGTTTGTAGCAATTCTTTAGTATGTAGGTTCCATTTGATGATCCTGTCTGTGCTACTACTGGCGAGAGTTTGTCCATCGGGACTGATGGCAAGGGACAAAACCGCTGTCGAGTGTCCCCTCAGGGTGCAGAGTAATTCCCCAGTATGGAGATTCCATAGCTTGATTGTGGTGTCTGTACTACCACTGATAAGATTTTTTCCGTCAGGACTGATAACAACTGTATTAACTGCTGCCAAATGTCCAGTGATAATACGGGTATGTTGCGAAGTTTTTAAATCCCAAAGTCTGATAGTTTTATCAGCACTACCACTTGCAAGGGTTTTGCTATCGGGACTGATGGCAACAGACAAAACTGCGTCTGAATGTCCATTCAAGGTGCGTTTGACTTGTCCTGTGTAGCGTCCCCAAAGTCTAATGGTCTTATCGGCACTACCACTTGCAACAATTTTACCATCAGGGCTGAAGGCAAGGGAGTAAACAAAGCCAGCATGACTGTAGGAATTCAAATAAAAGAATGTACGGATAAATTTTTTTGTATCCAGATGCCAACTGCTGATTTTGCGAGCGACACTGCCACTGGCAAGTATTTTACCATCGGGACTGATCGCAACAGATAAAACCGCCTCTTCTTGCCCAGCGAAAGTGTAAAGCCATTTTCCTGTCTTCAAGTTCCACAGATTGACTGTTGTGTCATTACTTGCACTGGCAAAGGTATTACCTTCAGGACTGATAGCGATCGCATTGACTGCGGCTGAGTGACCCTTGAGAGTGTGTACAAATTTCCAAGTTTCTGGTAGCTTGGTTATCAGGGATACTACTTCTTTTTTAATGCGGGAATCAGGGGTTACAGGTGGCGGAGTTTTTGACGGTATAGTTTTTTTGTGTAATTTAGCCTTCAGCGCTTGTAACTCATCCTCAATTTCTAAAGCAGCAAATTTTTGGTTGAGATCTTCCCCAGATAAAAATGCCTCTAATTCCGTCATAGCTGCGGAATAGGCATCCATCTGCAAGACTTTTTCTTCCATCCGGTCAAAAACCTGTGCTGGTGTTTCCCTAGTTCCAGATTCATCTAGTAGCTTGGCAATACCATAGACGGCGAGTCCAACCACTGCACCAACTGCTGCCATAGGTGCTGTACCAATGCCAAACGCTAAACCGATTTTTGGTGCAACTAATCCCATACCGCCGACAACGCTAGAAACACCAGCACCGCCGACTGCGCCAATTCCCATTGCACCGAAAGCAACAGCATCTCCCTCACCTATGGCTTTGAAAGCCCCATAAGCAGCTGCACCAGCAACAGCACCAGCACCGACTACAGGCGCTGTCCCAATTCCGACTGCGCCAAATCCTCCGGCTAATCCCATCCCGCCGACCGTTGCGGAAATACCTGCGCCTGCTACGGTTCCCCCTGCAATAAATGCTGCACCTGTTCTGGAGTTTTCTGACATTTGTTTTCGTTCTAAGGACTTTATATTTTTTAAAGAGAGACTTGGTAAACTTTTGCTGATTTGTAAAAATCAATGAAATCTTAATAGGATGTATGAATTTTGGATAAAAACGAACCACAGAGACGCAGAGGACGCAGAGTAGGGTGCGTTAGCCAGGAGTACGGCACCAGTGCCATTGTCCAATTCATCTATGAAGGTGTTAAAGAAACGAACCGCCAAGACGCCAAGGAAGAAGGGGGAGGTGCGATCGCAAATCTTCTAATTCCGCATTAAGAATTTACTCTAAGGGGGATGCAGGAAGCAGCAAATAGTTTTTCTAGGGTGTCGTTGAGTTAATCAGTTGAGTTTTCATGTCGGCTAACTCAGCCTCAATCTCAAGCATTAGTTTGACATTTTCTAGAGCAGTCAAGTTGCTGTTGAGGAGTTTAACTGTTGCTTCCTGTTGCTGAAGCTGAGTTTTGATTGCAGTTGCAATTTTACCTTGAACTTTCTTAGCAATGAGAGCATTAAAAGCTAGATTTTCATTATCTTCTTGCAAAGCTATCTGAGCCTTTTTGCATGATTCGTTAGCTTCTTTCTGAGCTTGCTCGTACTGTTTTTGTATGGTTTGTTGACTTGTAACAGCGCTCCCAACAGCTTCCCGCGTCTGTTGGATAGCCTCCTTTATAATCTTTTCAGGATCTTTGTATGGGGACTGAGTACGAAGCAGCTCATCTTTTAGCCGCGCCAATTCCTCTAGAACAGTTAGCAGAATTCTTGCAATAATGTGCTGTGTGGAGTGTACACGGTTAGCTGTTGCGCTCATACTATGATTTTGTGTAGCTTGCACAGGGAAAGTATTGCTCTTATGAAGGAGTTGCGCTCATACCATGATTGGGGAACTGTGCAAGTTGTGTATTCAATCTGTGATGAAGGCTAATGGGCGGCCCATTAGTTTATTGCGTACCCGATCATGAACTTTTGTAACGAAATAGCGCGTTTTGCATAAAACTTGTGCGCTTGATACTGATAAGTAAGTAGAAGTGATATTTAAAAAGGAGAAATCACTATGCGTATTAGCTGCCTTAGAATACCCGCAGCTTTTGTCGGACTGGCTTTACTATCTAGTATGGTTAGTGTTCCGGCGTTTGCCAAACCAACCAAACTTCAAGCTGTTAAACCACTGACAATCGCACAAGACTCAGGCGCTATCAACCCCGGCGGTCCTTGTATTGGTGTTGATGGTGGCCCTTGTTCTGTGCCAAATCCCTCGACAACTCGCTTGATTGCAATTCAAGGTAAGGTAATTAGCATTGAGGGTCGGACAGCAACGGTTCGCACACCTGACATCAGACCTGTGTGTCAACCAGGTCAGGCCTGTCCGGATTACATCATTGCGGGGGTGACGTTTACCGTTGATACCACTTTTGCTTTGTTTGAGTCCGCAGATGGCACACCTGTCTCCGACTCGCTTACGGTAGGAGAGTCAGTCGTAGTTGTGGGTAGAGTTGATCGTACCGCCTCGGCTTCACAAAATCGGGTACTGCAAGCCCAAATTGTGGAACGGGATGCCGATTGAAGAAATAGAGACGAGAGATCAAAGGCACTCCCCGCACTTCAAATTCTCAGGCGCGGTTTTCCGAGGACGAACAGTAAATGTGGTTTACTGAAAACTGGCGGGACTGCTGTAGACCAAGGGGGTGCGACGTTTGGGATAAGTACTCGCTTTTACTGGTTCTTGGGGATGGCGATAGGTGGTGCGATCGCATAACCTTCAAGCCTTCGCCATAACCGTGTACACCTTCGATTGCTGGGGGTTAGCCGCATTGCTGACGGTATAAGTCCCTGGTTGTTGTTGAAACAATCAAGCTATTCCCACTCTTCAAAGAGTGCAGTTTTCTGCATTGACAACATAATACTCTTTCGTAGCAAGCAACAAGCCAGTTCCTTTACTATCACCGGACGCGGCGGCTTACCCCCCAACCCTAGGACTGAACCCCTCACCAGTGACGCTGTGCAGGTAGATTGGGTGTCGCTTAAACCTAGCACCAGAAACCACAAGAGTCCAACTCTGAGCAAAAAACCCGCTCATCCTACTCCAGCACCCATCGTACAAGCTACTGGGTGGACGAGAAATGCTAAAGGAGAAGTGGTTCTGACAGCAGATGCGTCCACAGTCACCCCCCAAAATCCTTTGTCCAACCCTGCATCTTGTCATGCTTCACGGGAATAGGCGTTTTTGTAGCGGTGAAAGGATAGGCGATCGCAAGTTAATGCCCACTTGATGCCAATACGCTTGCTGTTAGTAGCGTTCACTCCCTGAAGATCCCCCCAACCCCCCTTAAAAAGGGG
>CAZZYE010000357.1:0-7461 GCA_964658145.1 uncultured Stigonema sp. | reverse complement strand
CCTTTTTCTTCCCCTGTTCCCTGTTAAGAGTTCCCTGTTCCCTTTTTTTGGTGAATAAGAGAGTAATTCAAAGATGGTAAATTTTCAATACAATGGTTTGGTTTTACTAAATATGAATTTTATTTAGTGTTATCATAGCCGAATAGAATGAAAAATTTAAATAGAAATATCGGGACTTTACACATGACTTCCAGCATTCCAAACGATATCAAAAGACATACTTCTTTAGTAGGAGATGTGAATAATAAAAACCGAATTAGTTACCAAGCCACCCGCAAAGCGATCGCCGGATTCAATGCGCTTATAATGACCGGAGTAGAGGCTTATATCAATGGGCTAAAAATTCCCGATTCTCTACTTAAATCGCTTTTAAATCTCGAAGTCCAAATCAGCTACAAGTATTTTCCTTCTCTCCTAATTCCCTATGAATGGCTGTTGAAAGAAAGCGATATTCAGGCAGTTGAATCACATGAACTAATGAAGGTTCAGTACAACCTACCCGAAAAAATGTTCAGTCTCATGTTGAAAGAGACAGAACTGTTATATCCCAAATACACGATGGCTTTATGGTCCAACGGAGCATCCGACCTTGAGCAAGCCCAAATGCACATGCTCGATGATTTAATTGAAAAAGCGGGCATTAAAGACGGAGACAAAATTTTAGATTTGGGATGCGGTTGGGGTTCTGCATCAAATTACATTCTTGAGCGATTTCCTCATGTTCAAGTGACGGCTCTGAATTTGAGCCACGAGCAATGCGAATATATGCGGAAAAAAATGCAAGACCCTACCAGTTACCTCAGTTCAGATAGATTCACTCTATATGAAGAAGATTTTAATGATATTGATTTGGAGACTAAATTTGATAAAATTCTGGCGATTGGGCTGTTTGAGCATGTAGGTAATTTAACGAAATCATTCCAAAAACTGGCTAATATCCTCAAAAATGATGGCAAGGTCTTAATTCACATAATCACAACCAGATTACCTTACAACATAACCCATCCTTTTATCAACAAATATATTTTCCCAAACATGCGGGTGTGGAGTTATGATGTCATACCAAAGATTAATACAGACCTGAAAACTATTGACCGATGGTATTTAGATGGTGCTAACTACTCAAAGACTCTCAGAGATTGGTTGATGAATTTTGACCAAAATCAAGCAAAAGTTAAAGATTTAAATTATGGCATGAATTATGCCAAGTTCTGCCGGATATGGAGATTTTATTTGCTTCTGTGCATAGCGCATTTTGACGGTTGTAATGGCGAGATTCTTGGTAACGGTCAATACCTGTTGGTTCGTGCCTAACATGCTCCCTCGCCGTCATTGTTTACTGTAAAGAACCGTGTTTAGCAGAATTACCCAAAAAATCTTTTTTTAGGTTGGGTTTTGTATCTCAAACCAATCCATACGGATTTTTAACATCGGTAATGAGTAACAAAAAAATCAAACGAAAGGTCGGAGTTTTACTTGTTGCCGATTACCCGTTACCGATGCGGCAAGGTTTCTCAGCCTACAAAATAAAGGTTATTAGCTTAGTCACTATGTCAGCCAGCACTATGATTACATTTGTCAATGTCTTTACGGTTATTCCTGACAAGCAGAAAGATTCACTTCGGCTAATCCAGAACCTTTATATGAGAAGTTGTCAGACATCAACCGGGATTTGTTTCTGCTAGGTTACTAATTGGCGATGACGGTACTAGAATTACTGCGATCGCGTTATGGGAAAGTAAAGAACAGTTAGCTGCTGCAAAGCAAATTTCTGGCTTTCAGGATTTTTACGATTCAGAATTTTTTGAAGCAACAATTAATGAGGCTCATGTTTACAGTACATTTGTCGAAATTCCTGGGAATTTGCACAAGCACAAACACAGATCGAACTTTAAAGGTAACCTTGAAGAGTAGGCAATACCTATACTGACATCTTGCACCAGTTGCAATAACGGTATTTTTGTAGGGTGGGCACTGCCCACCATTGACCGATCAGGCTTATTTTTGCGTTGGTGGGCAGTGCCCACCCTACCCTTATTGAGAATGGTGCAAGATATCAGTTAACTTAGACGCGGAGCGGCTTCGCGAAGGGTAGTGTAACGCACCTTCTTGCGGCGGTGCTTAGGAGCGCAAAGAGTTCTGTAATTGGTAAAAAATAACAAATAGTATGCGCTCATAGTACACCAAAGCTGCAAATTAATATTTACTTTATCAGTGTTATAAAAATATTACAGAAAAAACTTTTTCATCAGAGAATTCAGAGATGTTATTAGAAAACATCAAACTGTCTGAACTGCCATCAGTTTATTTGCTAGATAAAGACAAGCTTCCTAACTGTGCATGTATCTACTTCGTATCTGACAGTAAAGGTCAGATTCTTTATATCGGTAGAACAGTCAACTTGGTTGAGCGGTGGAGAGAGCATCATAGATTTAACCAGTTAAAAAGATTTAATCGAAAAGACCGTGTCAGTATTAGCTGGATGACTTGCAGCAATGATATAAACACTCTCTCATCTCTTGAAAATGAGTTGATAAAGTTATACAAGCCGCCGTTGAACTGGTCGAGAGTTGTAGTGCCAGTTAGAAAAATAACTCCAGCTGAGACAGCACTACAGCAAAGCCTTCAGCAGCTAGCCAAGTTGAACACTATGATATTTGGGTTTGACCCGATCGCAGACGAAGAACCGCCAACAATATACTTAATGTACCCTGTTTATGGCATGCGCGGTCTATCAGGTACCATCCGGATTGCATTAAAAAACATCAACAAAAAGGCTAGCGTACTCAAGTGGAAAGAGTACCACACAGACCCTAAGTCTTTAGGTAAATTTGGGTATTGGGAAACCGAGTACAGCGGTATACGAATAGACCTAGCTCCATTTCAGGGCTTAGTCCACTTTATGGATGATTCGACTCGTCGAACCGTGGCTGGGGTAGAACTTATGGCTTTTAGCCGTCAGCAGCTAGACACACTTCTAGAAAATATACCAGATAAGGAGAGCATTTTAGGTCTAGGTGCTCTAGAGGATGATCCTATTCCAATAGAGCTTGTTGATAAAAATCAATCTAGCAGGGGGAAACATAAAGGTGTCGTTGAAGTCGAACCCTGGGAGGAATTAGAACCAATGCCTGAAGGTGAAGCTAGAGTAATGACTCGTCGTCAGTTCTTATATGTGGACGATGTGGAAATAAAGGTTTTGTGCGTTTTCAACTGAATGAGGACGGACTTTTCGGTTCTTTTCCACTAATTTTACCAGATGCGAACTCAGGTTCACAGAACAATCAAGCAGTGCTGGAAACTGCGGTAAAAAAAATTCGAGAGCAAATGCAATGCTTAAAAGAAGCACCATCATTCTTTGGTTTGATACATGGTGACCTAAATTTTAACAATTGCAAATTTCATCAAGGCGAAATTCAGGTATTCGACTTTGATGACTGTGGGTGGGGATATTATATCTATGATGTGGCGGTAACGCTTTATTACTTGCGCGATCGCTCTGATTTCCAATTTTTACGAGAAGTCTTACTTGAAAGTTATCAACAAATCCGCTCACTACCCCAACTACATGTGTCTTGTTTGGACGCATTGATTGCTGCACGACGCTTACATTTGTTACGGGATTTGCTTCAGCGTCAAGACAATCCAAAATTGCGGGAGTTAACACCTAAGTATATTGAAAACTCTGTGGAGGAAATGAAACAATTCTTGCACACACCAGGTTAACTAGCCTATTTAACGCTCTTTGATCGCTCTTGTTAACCTTCGTAGCCTGCTAATCGCTAATGAATTTTGAGATGTACCGATCGCCCTTATACCCCCTAACCTGTTACATCTGTCGGTTGTTAGACAGGTAGTAGATTACTTCGATACCTATGGCTACTCCTACCATAAATACTAAAACCCAGACGGTTTGTGGATCTGTTTGCAAAGCAAACAAAATTAACATTCCTATTGCCACCAAACATATTCCAGCGCCTAAAAGTGAAATCCACTGCTTACTTTTTGTATCACGATAAAGACGAGCATTAGCTAAATTAACCGCAGCAAATATCAGGAGAAACCCGGCACTACCCATCGTTGAAATCCGATTTATATCAAATAAATTGGCGATGAGCAGAGTCATACCACTAGTAATAAATAAGCCAATAGAAGATTGAGCTATGCCATTTTTTTTGCTGCCATCAAACCCTCTAGATTTAGCAATAACAGAGATAAAACGAGCTGAGCCGTAGAGTGTTGCGTTACTAGCCGAGATAGTTGATAACAGAGCAGCAATAGTAATCAAAACAGATCCCAACTGCCCCATAATTGGTTTGGCAACTTCAGCCAACGCAGAGTCTCTTGCTGCCAAAATCTGTTCTATTGGTTCTGCTCCCAATGTGACGAGTGCTATTAAAACGTAAAGCAAAATAACGAACCCAATTACAGAGTAATAAACTCGCGGCAAAGTGTACTTGGGATTGACAATATCCTCCGCTGTATTGGCGATTAGCTCAAAGCCTTCATAAGACAAAAAGATCACCATTGCTCCTGCGAAAATTGACTGTAGTGACGATACCGAGGCTGGTTCTAAATGGGAAATGTCGATATGACCGCTCCCCATAGTAATGAACAGGATCAAAATTCCCAGTTTGAAGCTGACAATCCAGATTTGACATTTACCAATATAGTTGGCAGTTAGTAGATTTAGTCCAGTTGTTCCTAAAATTGCCAAGCTAATCAGTAAGTGCTTCCAAATAGATTGGGTAGACTCTGTGAACAGGCTAACTCCATAACTACCAAAAGCCTGCAAGTAAAAGGAAAGCATGACTACATAGCTAAACCATAGTAGAAGATTCAGTGTCCCACTAAACAGCCCTTGACCAAAAGCCTGGTTTAAGAAGGTTACTGTCCCGCCTCGACATGGATGAGCAACCGTTAGTTTGGCATAAGCATAAGTAGTTATCAAAGCTATTGTCCCTGCTATAACAAATGCTAGTGGTGTCCCTGCATCAGCTATTTGGATTGCAACTCCCAGCACTGGAAAAAGACCACCAACAATGCCTCCTACACCCAATGCCCACACAGACCAGAAACCAATTTTTTTGCTTGACACCTGTAACCTCTTTAGGAATAGCTAGTTTTATAGTCGTTGACCAGCACGCAGATAATCAAGCTGAGCAATGAATGTTATTGCAAATGCTGCAGAAAGAAGCTGAGGAAAAGATTGTGAGTAATCGGCGGTTAATGAGTATGGTTGAGAAAAAGATTGAGGCAGCCGGAGTGCCAGAAGCACGGTATTGTGCCTTGTTTCGTTGGCTACCAGGGAAATTTTTAGCTGCTGGACTGAATGCAAAAGCAATTGTACTTGTGGGCAGATTTTTGGCACAGTTGCAGCAATACAGTCAAAATTTTACAGCGATAAAAGGTTTTGTGCGTTTTCAACTGAAATGGGGTGATGTGGCGGGTGTGGGGTGTTGGCGGTTCACACTTGTCAATACCCCCTGACCGAATTCTGACGATTGTTTTGCTAAACCATGACTGAAGTCACGGATATTTTGTGACTTTAGCATCATCTAATAATCAAATGGCGATTCATATAATGGTCGTATCAAAACAAAAACTACTACATAGCTCAATGAAAATCAAAACCTTATCATTAATTGCCGGAGCATTTGCTCTTACCTTAACTGCAATTCCTTTCGCAGCTAAAGCAAATACAACCTTACAGACACCATTACAAATAGCGCAGACACCTAACCATTCTGGTAGAGGTAATTTTTTTGACAGCCTTGAACTCTCCGACTCACAAAAAGCACAAATTAAGCAGATTCACCAGGAAACTCGTGAGCAAATGCAACAAATTATTACTCCAGAACAAGAACAAGCTTTCAAAACTGCAATCCAAAATCATCAAGGTTTTAAAGCTGCAAGACAAGCAATGAATCTCAGCGACCAGCAGAAAAGTGATTTAAAACAAATTCGGAAATCTTCCAGAGACAAAATCAAAGCAGTCCTGACTCCTGAACAACAGACAAAACTCGAACAATTACATCAGCAATGGCGTGCTAACCATCCCAAACCTGATTCTTGAGCAATTGGGGGTTAGGAGCAGGGTTAGTGCATCTTCGCAATCTTTGACCAATAATTAGTGAATAGAAGCCCTCTAACTGCCTCTCAGAGGGCTTTGTGCTGGGGAATGGTAGTTGGGATGTGAGCGCAGCAGACCTTCTGTCTGTTGTCAACCCGGAGCAAATTTCAGAGGATGTTTTCAAAGTGGTGGCTGATGTATCAAAAACTTTAGATCCTCCTAAATCCTCCTTAAAAAGGAGGACTTTGAGAAGGTTGTTCCCCCCTTGGAAAGGGGGGTTAGTTCTGATCTCGATACAACCGTAGACTTTTAAAACATCCTCTCAGAAGCAGAGAATGCATAACAAGAGCTGATTAATAGGAAAGCTCTGTCCTTTAAAAGTTTTTGCAACACAACCGGAAAACTTGTATATGCGATCACCCACAAGAGTAACTAGCAACTTAGGTTACTACTACAAATGATTTTTTCATCCCTTAAGGTAAGGATATATGACTATAAATGTTTCATTTGATCGAATCTCTGATATTTACGATGCTACACGGGGATTTCCACCAGGAATATCTGAGCAGGTGACAGACTTTATCCTCAATTTGGTTTCAGCAACAGCAAATACCAAATTTTATGAAACAGGTATTGGTACTGGCAGAATCGCTGTACCAATTGCTAAAAGAGGCTATTCCTACACTGGTATAGATGTCTCAGAAAAGATGTTGGCTGAACTGCACCAAAAACTAGAGGGTGTCTCCCATAAACTAACAGCAATTAAAGGAGACGCTACTGCTTTAGCATTTGATGACAACTCCTTTGATGTTGCGTTGGTTATTCACGTTTTTCACCTAATTTCTGCTTGGAAACAAGCGCTAGCAGAAATTCGTCGCGTCCTTAAACCTGGTGGTATTTTGCTCTACACTCACGGTCGGCGTACCTCTGTTACTACTGATTTAGAGGTTAATGCACAGACGTGGGAATTTACTGAGCGTTGGAGAGCTATCTTAGCTGGCTATGGTCATCTTTTACCGCATTACGGTGCGACAGAAGAAGAGGTTTTAGCAGAGTTACAACAACAAGAGGCAACTTTAGAAACCGAAATCGCATCTCAATGGCGAGTTGAATATACTGTAGGTAAATTGCTAGAAAACCAAGAAAATAAAATCCAAAGTGCAACTTGGAGCATCCCTGATGATATCTTTTCTCGTGCTATTCAAGACTTGCGCCAGTGGGCTTTAGAACGTTACGGTTCGCTGGATTACATTTTGCTCCAAGAACGCCAATTCAAGATTGTTGTGGTACGCAATTGGGCTTAATTGGGCGATTGCACTGCGCATGTTAAGGCTTTGATCCCCCCTAGCCCCCCTTAGAAAGGGGGGAAAAAGCCCCCCTTTCTAAGG